>NZ_PCYR01000017.1:0-38601 GCF_002553805.1 Lactobacillus sp. UMNPBX19 | reverse complement strand
TCAAATGACAGCTTTATAATATTATCATCTTTTGCTCGCTTTGGCAAGCTTTTTTTGAACTTTTTTATTCGCTCTTTTCGCTTGCCTCAAACAGCATGTATTACTTTACAGGCTTTTTCACTTTTCGTCAACATAATTTTGAATAAAAATATATATTGCGAATATTCATTTAATTAATAATTTAATTGTTCAGATTTATTATTTTTCATTCTTATTTTAATTGAGATTTAAGCTGTAAAATTCGGATATAAAAAAATTGTGTTAAGTACTACTGCTTAACACTTTATTTTAATCTTTTTTTGAATATCTAATTTTAGCTTCTTGAACTTGCTTATTCAAAACTTCTTTTAATGGCATGAAACCCTTTTTAGCTCTTTTTGAGGTCCAAAAATGAACTCTCTTTTTTCTCGCTTCTTCGACTTCTGGAAGTACCGCTCGTCGAGATAGGCTAATTTGATTAGAATATGGATCTATATCAATGACTTGTACCTTTATAGTTTCTCCAACTTGGTATTCTCTTCCTATATCTTTTACGTAGCCACCATGAATCTCAGAAATATGAATTAATCCTTCTATCTGACTGTCCAATCTTACAAAAATTCCGTATTGTTGTATACCGCTAATTTTTCCATGAACTATATCACCAATTTTAACTTGCATACTATCTCATCCCTTACTAATATTAATTATAACTGTCTTTTTAATTAACGCTAAAGACATGACTTCTAGATTAATTCTTATGGAGGATTGCTTATTACAATGGAAAAATATGATTTAGCTATTATTGGCGCTGGGCCGGTTGGTCTATTTGCTGCTTCTTTTGCTAATTTACATGGATTAAAAACTATTACCTTTGACGCGTTAGATGAAGTTGGTGGTCAAATTAATATGCTTTATCCACAAAAAGATATTAAAGATATACCAGCTTTTTCTTCTATTAAAGGAAAAGAATTAGTTTCTCGATTATTTGAACAAACCGAGAATACTAAATTAACCCTCTCACATAAAGTAAAAAAAATCTCTTTCTCAACAGGAGAAGATATTATCATTGATGATGATTATCAAGTGAAAAGTCTTCTTATTGCTACAGGTTTAGGAGCATTTAAGCCAAAAACTCTGCCTTTATCTACTACTCCAGAGCTCCAAGCCCATATTCACTATTCCATGCAACATCCCGAAATCTTTTCTAATAAAAAAATCGCCATTCTTGGTGGTGGCGACTCTGCGCTTGATTGGGCAGTGGAATTAAGTAAAACATCTGATGTATATGTAGTACACCGTAGAAATGAATTTCGTGGACTTGAAAGTTCTGTTAGTCAACTTAAAAGTTTAAAAAATGTTGAACTTTTAACTCCTTACCTTCCAAAAGAACTTCACTTAAACAATAATAGAATAGAATTAGTTTTGCATAGAGTTGGTGCAAGTCACGATTTTATTACTAAAGACGTTGATGAAATTCTAGTTGCATATGGTTTCAAAAGTGATAATCGTCAATTACGTAAGTGGGGCATCGAATTAGAAAATAATTTAATTTCTGTTTCTCAAACAATGCAAACAAATTTTCCTCATGTTTACGCAATTGGTGATGCTATTACTTACCCAGGCCGGGTACCAATGATTGCCCTAGGTTTTGGCGAGGCTCAAATTGCAATTAGCAGCATTATGCAAGACCTATTTCCAGAAAAAACAATGACTTTTCATTCTACGAGTATCTAATTTTTGAAAGGAATATATAGTTATTTATGGGACTTATTGATTTTATTCTTCATATTGATGACCACTTAGTCACAATTGTGAATATGTTTGGAAACTGGACATACTTAATTCTGTTTGCAATTGTTTTTATTGAAACAGGTTTAGTTATCTTTCCATTCTTACCAGGAGACTCACTTATATTTGCAGCTTGTGCAATGGCAGCAACACCAAAATACAATCTTCACTTTTGGATTTGCTATTTAGTTTTTCTTGCAGCTGCTGTTTTAGGCGATACAATCAATTATGAAATCGGTCGTTGGTCACAAGCTGAAGGTGCTAAACACAGTTGGTTTAATAAGTTGATTAATCAAGATAAACGAAAAGCTGCCGAAAATTTCTTCGACAGGCATGGCGGTATTACTATTGTAATTGGAAGATTCATTCCATTTATTCGTACTTTTGTTCCATTTGTATCTGGTGCAAGTAAAATGCACTATGGTACTTTTATCCGCTATAACTTTCTTGGTGGTTTTCTCTGGGTAACTTTATTTGCTGCTCTAGGATTCTTCTTTGGAAATATTCCAGTTGTTCAAGAACACTTCTCATTAATTGTCCTAGCAATCATCTTAATCTCCGTGGTACCAGTATTAATCATTTGGATAAAGAAAAAATTAGTATTAAAAAAGGAGCTTGGTTAAAGCTCCTTTATTTTTTTTGTCAAAATAAAACATGAAAAATATAATTCATAAATTATCCCACCAGTTGCAAAGCATCCTGCAAAGAATTCCTCTGTTAGTACATTAATAATGGGATCGGTAGTAGGATCAAAAAGCCAATCACTATTGTTAAATAATAAATGATGAAAAGAAATAAAAAATTCATCAAAATTCATTAAAGCAAAAGGCAAAATAATTACAGGTAAAATCATAAAGATTAAGGCTGTAGTTTTCGAAATATAGATATAATTCATTCTCTTTCTCATTTTTAAGAAGATAAGAATAATTAATCCAACAATAAAGACAATTATTGCTAATTCAAACAATAATTTACACTCATAAAAATGGCGTGCTGCACTCGGAGAAGTAGGGAAATCAGACATTTGCAATTTATTTTTAAAGGGGAGCAACAAATAATCCAAAAGTTGAGTATAGTTTTTCATTATTGTTCCCAGTGACTTTCTTACTATTAAATCAGTCTTTTGAGCCTTTACAAAAATTACTAGTAAGGGCCAGCTCAAAACAACTGCTCCTAAAGCCGCGGTAGCAAGCGCCATCATTAAATTGTAAACAACCGCAATTATTGGTTTTCTTTTCATAGTTTCCATTCATCTAGATTCTCTACAATATATGTCGGCTTTTTATCTTTTCCTTTTAACTGCTCCTTATTTGTTACGCCTGTCAACGTTAAGAGTGAATCAATATTGCAGTTAATCCCCGCCATAATATCGGTATCGTAGTTATCTCCGACTAAAATTGCATCTTGTCCTTGTGCATTCAACATTTTCAATGCACTCGCTACAATAATCGATGAAGGCTTGCCGATGTAAGTTGGCTTAACCCCCGTTGCTACTTCAATCATCGTACAAAGGGCGCCGTTTCCAGGTAGTAGCTCATCTCCAGAAGGTAAATTTTTATCTGCATTTGTTCCAATAAACGTTGTACCATTTCTAATTGCTCGAGTTGCTACACGAATTTTGTGGTAGGTTAAATCTGTATCCATCCCTACAACCACATATTTTGGATTTCGATCATCATAGTAAAAACGTTCATTTTTTAATAAACCTTGTACTAAGCCAATTTGACCAATAATATAAATTGGTATTTTAGTTGCATCTGGATTTTGAGAAAGTAAATAAGACTCTGTAGCTAAAACTGGCGTATAAACATGGTAAATATCAGTATTAACGCCATGTCCTCTAAGCTTATCAACTACCATTTGTGGTGTACGAGTTGAATTATTAGTTAAAAATAAGTGTGGAATATTTTTTTCTTGGAGACGATGTACAAATCTCACACCACTTTCAATCGTATCGCTACCACGGTAAATAGTTCCATCTAAATCAATTAAGTAACATTTATAGTCTTTATGTTCCACAATTATCCCTTTCTCTTCTTAATTACAAAGCTTTTATTTTTATGATTTCCACGTTGAAATTTTACTGCTGTCTTATGACTGCCAATCTTTGTTTTATGAACGCGTCTTTCTTTAAAGTAAGGACGCTTTGCATGGTAGCGGTTATTGTTTGTGCTCTTTCTCTTATTTTGCCTACCAAAAGCAATTTTTTTAATTTGGTTTTCTTGAGCTAAACGCAAAATAAAATATGCACTACCAGGATTACAGTATTCTTCTAAATAATCCACAATTGCATTAGCTTTTTTATCAATTGCAACGCGATCATTCTCATCATAAAAGCCCTTTAATCTCAAATGCTCACTTGATACATCCCCTACTAAATAATCATATTGATCTAAATAAGGGTCATACTTCTCCTTAAGCATTTCAATGTCTAGAGCATCTTTTACGTTAGCTATAATTTCATACTCTCTCCCGTTAATCATTACAATATCTTCATTAATAATGACATGAGCTAAAGGATGGTATAGCGGCTGGTCTTTATCTGCTTCTTTATACTCCATTATTTTTCTTTCTCTTTATTTGTTGGGTATTTCTTTTTTAAATAGTTTCCTATTACGGTTCTTAGATAATCGGGGAATAAAAATTTATTTTTACCCATAATTGAAATTGTAGGGAAAAATGGAATCAAAACATAGTGATCAAGCAAGGCAAGTGTATATTCTTTTTCAGGGTCAATTTCTTTTCCATTAATGTAAACCGTTCTACTTGCATGATCAACTTGTATTCCCTTATATACAAGATCTCCAAAAATCTTACCTCTAAAACTCATTCCCTTAAGTGCAAATTTACTTAGAAAATGACGATTTTTTTCCATCTCCATTACCATGCGCCAAACATCACTTCCAGGCAGCTTAGTTTGTACCACATGCATTGGATGAGGCAAAGCAGCTTGTAAGTCAGCTTCCGTTAAAACTCCCTGATGAAATGGTTTTAAAAATAAACCACTATTCAAGACAGCAACATCAGCTCCAGCAAATTCACTAATTGCATCAAGTGAAACTTGAATTGCTGCCATCTTGTCATGATCAAATTTACTTGGTAAATAAGCAATTTTTCGTGCTTTAAGCATCTGCTCACCTTTTTGATGCCAATCTACAATTTGCTTTTGATCGGAATCTAAACTTGGTAAGTCATCAGTAGTGACAGTGTTTGGTTTAATTGATAATACTTGATGCTCATCATTTAATTCAACACTAATGTCACCAATATGTTGACCCCATTTTCCTGTCTGAGTGATCCAAGTATTGTTTACTTTTTCACCTTTTGCTAAATAGTCATGACTATGTCCGCCAACAATCAAGTCTACTTCAGGATAATGATGTGCTATATATCGATCCACCCTTAAACCAATATGACTAACAATAATTAACATATCATATTGACCCTTTATCTTCGGCAATAATTTATCTAAAGTATCAGAAATCAACTTCACGTGCCAATGATTGGGACCATAGGTCATTGGATATGCGGCTGTTAAACCAACAACTGCAATTCTAGTCTTCTTTTTGGTTTCAAATATTTTATAGGGAGTACACCACTTTGGCATACTCTCATCTTCCTCACGTAGGTTAGCTAATACAACGGGAAAATTAGCGTGATCAAATAATTTTTCTAAAACTGCATGAGAATTTGAAATACCTTCATTATTTCCAATGGTAATTGCATCATAATTAAATTCATTCATTAATTTAATGTTAGCCTGTCCTTCTGTTGCGTCAGACAAAGGATGTGATCGATCCATAAAATCACCAGCATCAAAAGTAAATGTTTGATCAACGCTCTTATCGTTTTGAGCTTTATGCAAGTATCTTTTTATTTTAGGAAATTGTTCAAAATGTGAATGTAGGTCATTAGTATGAACAATACGTAATTTTTCCATACTTTTCCTCTTCTAACCAATATGATTGGCTTTTAATACTGTGTTATAGGCATCTAATACTTTTCCCTTAGGTTTTTCCCACTCCACCCATTGCGGGTCTTTCCAATCATCCTCATTAGTTAAGGTCTCTAATTGGTAGGTTTTATTAATATATTCTTCATATAGTTGTAGTGATTTAGTTCTAGCTAAATTCAACTGCAGGATTCGAACTTTTTTAATTAACCCACGGTCTACAGCTAGTTCAGCAATTCCGTTTTGATCGATATTTGAAATTTCATAATATTTCGACCCGTCATTGCGAGTAACTTCTTCAATCAAGTCTAGTTGCTCATAAGCCATATTTCAGCATCTACTTTCTTAAAATGATTTTAACTACTATGTTAATTATAGAAAAAAGTATACATCCATGCTATTGTTAAAAAGAATAGAGGTGTACACATGAAAACAAGCCGGCTTTACTTTTTAGCCCTTTTTTTTAGTTTAATTTTTATTTTTGAATCTGGATTTCTGGTTATCGGACACCGAGGCAACCCCAGTAAATATCCGGAAGAAACAATTCAAAGTGACAACTCAGCTTTCGCAGATGGTGCAGATTATGTTGAACTTGATCTTCATGTTTCAAAAGATAACGTCTTAGTCGTTTCTCATGACCGCGACTTAAGCCGAGTTGTTGGATCACCGGTTATTGTATCACAAAATAATTTTTCCTATTTAAATACCTTAAAACAAGCTAACGGTGAGTCAATCATTTCGCTAGATCAATTATTTGATTATTATAAAGATAAACCTAATACTAAGTTCCTTCTTGAAACGAAAAAGACTAAACATAATAGCCCTAAAAATATGGAGAAGCTTCTTGCTAGCAGTATCAAAAAATATCATATGCAAGATCGGGTCATGATCCATAGCTTTTCTGCCCCTAGTCTAAAGACTATGAGTCAATTATTACCTGATGTACCTAGAATTTTTATTGTTGGCTCCTTGCAAAGAATTAATTTTGATGTATTAAGCTATGTAAATGGAATTAACATTTCATCTGATTTAGTCACCCAAAATCCTAAACTTATCAGTCAGCTTCATGCTCTACATCAAAAAGTATTTGTTTGGGCCGAAATGAATGAATCACCTAAATTATGGAACTGGTTAATTAACAATGATGTAGATGGTGTTGTAACAAACTTTCCTGCAAGAGGCTATAAATATAAATTAGCTAAGAGTGGTACTAAAAAATATACTGTTAATAAAGATGGTATTTACTTTGGTCGTACTCCGACTGGAGTTAGCGTAAACCCATATCTAAATGTGAAAACTTCAAAGCAAATTAGTTTCTTACAACCTGTCCATGTTTCTTCAGCTGTTATTGCATCAGGACAAACTTTTTATCAAATTGGTGATACGGAATTTGTTCCTGCAGATCTAGTTAGCTTAGATTTGCAGCCTGAATGGATTTTGCCATATTGGAATTTAAGTATTATTAATCCTACCCAAAATCCGATTTTCACTTATAATAAACCTGATAGGCAGTCTGGTAAAAAAGCCCAACTCATGCCTAATAAACGCTATAAAATATTAGGTGTAAGTGGCGGAGTCAATGATTTATGGCTTCTTACTGACTATGGCTGGGTAAAGTCTTCTAAGATCTTATATTATGGTCTATTCAATAAGAACACTTTTGCCTATAAGAATTATCGAAAACTTGATCCAGCTTATCGTCAAACCAACGTTGCACTATTTCCTTATTTACCAGTAGAAAAAGTCCCAATTAAAAACTTTTGGTCGACTTATTCTGATGTAAATGCTGTAATATTTAATCAGAGATAAAAATTAAAGGAGTACATTTATGGAAGAACTAGATTATAAAAAATTAGCTCAGGAAAAAAAGGACGCTATTTTAAATGATTTAAAAGAATTAATCGCAATTGATTCTTCTGAAGATTTAAACAACACCAGTAAAGAATACCCAGTTGGTCCTGGCCCAGTTAAAGCAATGAAGAAATTTTTATCTTTTGCTAAACGCGATGGTTTCGACACTGAAAATTTTGATAACTATGCAGGTCGAATCAATATGGGTTCTGGTGATAAACGTGTAGGTATTATTGGACATATGGATGTTGTTCCTGCTGGCGAAGGCTGGAAGACTGATCCATTTAATATGACTATTAAAGATGGAAAAATCTATGGTCGTGGTAGTGCTGATGATAAAGGACCTTCTTTAGCTGCTTACTACGGAATGCTTATCTTAAAGGAACATGGATTTAAGCCTAAAAAAAAGATTGATTTTGTCCTTGGAACTAATGAAGAAACTAATTGGGTAGGAATTGATTACTACCTCAAGCATCAACCGGCTCCTGATGTTGCCTTCTCACCTGATGCTGAATTTCCAATTATCAACGGTGAACAAGGAATTGTTACTCTAAAGCTTGACTTCAAATTTGACCCAAGCCAAGGTGACGTTAAGCTTTGGACATTCCAATCCGGTATTGCTACTAACGTCATCCCTCAAACCGCTCATGCCCAACTTGAAGGCGATATTGACGGCATTAAAGAAAAATTTGATCTTTTCCTTAAAGAACATAAACTTGAAGGTAAGGCTGAAATGCTTAGCGGTCGCCTTGCCTTAACATTAACTGGTCATGGCGCTCATGCATCAGCTCCTGAAACTGGTAGAAATGCTGCTACTTATCTTGCCCTCTTCCTTGACAGTCTTAACTTTGATGGCCAAGCAAAGAAATTCTTACACTTCCTAGCAACTGTTGAACATAAAGACTTCAATGGTAAGAAATTAGGCATTTTCCACCATGACGATTTAATGGGTGATTTAACCAGTTCACCAAGTATGTTTAATTTTGAAGGTCAAAATGCATACCTCTTAAACAATGTTCGCTATCCTCAAGGTATTGAACCAGAAGAAATGGTGAAAAATATCAACGAAAAGTTTGGTGATATTTTAGATGCTAGAATTGAAGGCTCTGCTGAAGCTCCACACTATGTTCCTGGAGATGATCCAATTGTTAAGACACTTCTTTCTGTTTATGAAAAACAAACTGGTAAAAAGGGACATGAGGTTATCATTGGTGGTGGTACATACGGCCGCCTATTCAAACATGGTGTAGCCTTTGGTGCTCAACCAGAAGGTTCCCCACTTGTTATGCACCAACCAAATGAATACATGAAAGTTGATGATTTAATTAATTCAATTGCTATTTATGCCGAAGCAATTTATGAATTAACTAAGTAAACCAAAAATATTAATAAATTCGTAAAGAAGGACTGCATCAATGCTAGTCCTTTTTTTGCTATAATAGGTAAAAAGTAATTAACAAAGGATCCTGATCTGTGAAAAATTTAAAAGAGAAAATCAGAAAGTTCCTAACTGCGGGGCCAGAAGTTAAAACACTGCAAAGCGAATCAGATGAAAGCCAGTGGAAATTTTACAGTGGTATCGTCTATTTAACTTTTCGCCGTGTTTTTCATTATTTTATCTTAATTGCATTTTTCGGTTTATTTTTACTAATTGGTTTTGGCGGCGGTTATGCACTTGGTATTGTTCGTAATCAACCTATTCCAACTATTAGCGAATTAAATCATCAAATAAATCATGCTCAAAATTCAGCTACACTCTACTATGCTGGTAATAAAAAAATTGCTACTGTTCGACCAGATACAGTTACTAAAAAGGCAAGTGAAAGTGAATTAACTCCCCTCGTTAAGAATGCTGTAACAGCCACTGAGGATGAAAACTTTTATATTCATAAGGGTGTTTTACCTAAGTCCTTAGTTAGAGCTGTACTTTCTGAATTAACAGGTGTTGGTGTGCAGACTGGTGGGTCAACTTTAACTCAGCAGTTGGTTAAGATGCAATTCTTAACTAGCCAGACAACTTGGAGAAGAAAAGTGACTGAAATGTTTTATGCTCATAAGATCGAAAAACATTTTTCTAAAGAAGACATTCTCCGTGCATATTTAAATGCTGCTCCTTATGGTAAAAATAATCGCGGAGAAAATATTGTCGGCATTAAAACTGCTGCTGAAGGTATATTTGGTAAATCAATTTCTGAACTTAATTTATCGCAAGCTGCTTTTATTGCCGGTCTACCTCAAAGTCCGTCTGTATATACTCCATATCGCTTAAATGGAAAAGTTAAAAGTGATCTTGACTTAGCAATGCGGCGAAAAGACATTGTTTTATTCCGTATGTACAGAAATGGCGACATTAGTAAAAAAGCTTATCTTGCAGCTAAAAAATATGATTTGCGCGCTGACTTCCTTGCTCCTGAAAAAGCACCGAAGCAAAAGAAACAAAGCGGTTATTTATACAATCTAGTAATGAATAAGAGTGCCAGTCTTTTAGCCGAAAACTTGATTGAACAAGATGGTTTAAAAGTATCTGACGTTAAACAAGATACAAACCTCTATAATCAGTACCTAACTAGCGCAACTGAGCTTCTTCATCAAAAAGGTTATCACATCAAAACTACAATTAGAAAGCCACTATACCAGACCATGCAACAGGTTGTTAAGCAAAACAAGTATGGTCAAGACCGAACTTCTCGTGATTTTGATTCTTCTACTAACAAGTGGGTTAATACCACCGAACACGTGGAAAACGGTAGTGTCGTAATTGATAATGCAACAGGTAAAGTTTTAGCATTTAGCGGTGGGGTTGACTTTAAAAATTCCCAAATTAACCATGCCTTTGATACTTACCGCTCTCCTGGTTCTTCAATTAAGCCATATTTAGTTTATGGACCAGCTATAGAGCATAAGCTTATTTCAAGCCAAACTGCAATTGCTGACTTCCCTACCAGATTTGGTAACTACATTCCAACTGACTATAACTCAACTGTTGAAAACAGATTTACTTCAGCTCAGGAAGCTTTAAGTAAGTCTTATAACTTCCCTGCTGTAAATTTATACAGTAAGTTAGTTAACGATAAAAATATCAATCTGCGTCAAGATATGAAGAAATTAGGCTTAAATTTAAGTAAGAGCGAATTCGAAAACTTAGGATTAGCTCTTGGTGGTACTGATTACGGTTTTTCAGTGGCTGATAATGCTAGTGCCTTTTCTAACTTCTATAACAATGGTAAACGTGCCGATCCATACTATATTGAAGAAATTCAAGATCCATCAGGTCGAGTAATCTATAAGCACAAACAAAATCAACAGAAAGTCTTCTCTACAGGCACTTCCTACATTATGCAGAAGATGCTACACCAAGTAGTAACTAAAGGGACAGCTTCAAGCTTAACGGGTACCTTGAAGTTTGACTATAAGAACTTAATTGGTAAAACTGGAACCAGTGATGATTATCGTGATATTTGGTTTAATGGATCTACTCCTGGAATTACAATTTCTAGTTGGATGGGCTATGATAACTTCTACGGTCATTCATACAACTTAGATTCTAATTCTAGTGAGACTAATTTAAATCTATGGACCAATATTGCTAATGCATTATATAAGGAAGATCCATCGATCTTTAAATTAAATGATGCGCCTAGCCGTCCAAGCTCTGTTTATAAAAATAGAGTCTTAACAAGAACAGGAACATTACCTGGAACAGTAAGCTACGATGGCGATAATATTGATCTCAGTGGCAAAAAAACTACTGCATTAAGTCTTTCACCAGCACCAAATGCAACTGCTAGATTTGGTATTGGTGGCTCAACTAAAGACTACAACCTCTTCTATGATTACTTAGAAGGTAAAAATAATGACTATGGTAAAGTCTTAATCTACACTGGTAAGACGATTTCTAAGAAAAAGAATATTAATAGTCTCTTTGCTGTAGCTGATGGATCAACTTCAGAAAATGCAAAAAATTATTATGGCAAAAACCATGAAGTTTATCGTGAATCTAATAATAATTCTTCTTCCTCAACTAATCGGAATGTAGGAGCCAATGATGAACAAGCTAGGAGTACAGGACAAGGTGGAAACAATAATTCTTCCTCAACTACGAGAAGTACCACTTCTACTCGTGAATCTCCTTCTTCATCTCAAAATAACAGATCAGAAAGTAGTAACGCTAATGAAGCTAATGAAGTAAATTCAAATATTAGTCCAAGTGAAAGTGCTCCTACTAGCCGATCTGCTAGCACAGAAGCTACTGCAGGTGATACGGCAGCAGATAATGCTCCTACTGCTCCATAATTAGAAATTTTCATATTAAAAAATCCTCTTAGGTTGAATTCAACCTAAGAGGATTTTTGGTATAACTATACTTTATTTAGTAGAACGAGATTGCTTTAAAGTATATGGCAAGATAACATGAGCTTCATCTAGTTCTTCGTCACCCATTAATTTAGTTAACATTCTCATTGCAACAGCACCGATATCATAAAGCGGTTGTTGAACAGTGGTTAATTGTGGACGAACAATTTTAGCCACATTAGTTGAAGCTGCAGAGATAATTTCTAAGTCATCTGGAATGGATACGCCCGCATCAACTGCTGCATTAATAATACCTGCTGCAGTTACATCACGAGTAGCAATAATTCCATCTACTTTATCTGCTTTAATTTGTTCGAATAATTCATAGCCATCTTCGTAAGTTTTAGCATCTTCATAGATATGAACATTATCTAAATTATGTTCTTCCATAAAATCTTTATAAGCTACAAAGCGATTGTTCTTATTAACATAAGCTTTTCCATCACCAACAACTAAAGCAAGATTTTTCTTACCATTCTTTAATAATAAGCCTAAAGCTTCTTTTTCAGCTGCCTTATAGTCAATTGTTACGCTAGGAAAATCTTGATTTGCATCAGCAGTACCTGCCAAAACAACTGGTGTATTAGTGCGCTTAAAAATCTCTTGTGCACTTTCACTCATTAAGTTTGACATGTAAATTACACCATCAACTTGCTTATTAAGTAAGTTTTGGATCACTTGATCTTCATTTAACAAAGTATTACCAACGCTAGAAAGTAAGATATTGTACTTATACATAGTAGCAATATCGTCAATTCCTTTAGATAATTCTGCAAAGTGCATATTCGTTAAATCGGGAACAATCAAACCAACTGTTGTAGTTCTCTTTGAAGCTAATCCTTGAGCTACAGCATTAGGTTGGTAATGCAAACGATCAATGACAGCTAATACCTTTTCACGTGTTTCTTTACGTACATTATTATTTCCATTTACTACTCTTGAAACAGTAGCCATAGAAACTTTTGCTTCACGAGCAACATCATAAATAGTTACTTCTTGTTTTTGCATAAATTTCTCACACTCCTGTAAAAACACTCTTTTATAACTTATCAAGAATATCAAGACATTGCAACCGTTTACGACTAAAAACTAATTATTTTACCATATTATATGGTATACTCCCAGTATATGTTAAAAAAGGAGTTAAAATTATGAACTTAGATAAGTTACAAAATTGGCTAATTTCAACCAATAATGATGTTGCCTACATCTCTGATCCGATTAGTATTAATTACTTTACCGGCTACAGTATGGATCCTCATGAAAGAATTTTTGCTTTACTTGCTTTTAAAGATAAGGCAGCCTTTATTTTTGCACCTGAGTTAAACGTTGAAGAAGCTAAAAATTCGGCCTGGGATGGAGATGTTTATGGCTATCTTGATCACGAAAATCCATGGTCAAAAATCGCTGACTTGGTAAATCAACGTATTGGCACTCCAAATAATGTTGCTATTGAAAAAGCCCATCTTTCAGTTGATCGCTTAGAAGCATTAAGAATCGCCTTTCCTGATTCTTCATTTACAAATAATGTATCCCCATTTGTTGCTGAAGCACGCTTACGTAAAACACCAGAGGAAGTTGAACAATTAAAGGCTGCTGGTGCAGAAGCAGACTTTGCTTTTCAAATTGGCTTTAATGCACTTAAAAATGGTGTAACTGAACGCTACGTTGCTGGTCAAATTGATTACCAGTTAAAACTTCAAAAAGGTGTAATGCACACTAGTTTTGAAACAATCGTTCAAGCTGGTAAAAATGCTGCTAACCCTCATCTTGGTCCAACCATGAATAAAATTGAACCAAATGAATTAGTTCTTTTTGACCTTGGAACAATGCATAATGGCTATGCTTCTGACTCAAGTAGAACTGTTGCTTACGGAGAACCAACTGCTAAAGAAAAAGAAATCTACGAAGTTGATCGTGAAGCTCAACAAGCAGCGATTGAAGCTGCAAAGCCTGGTATTACAGCTAGCGAACTTGATGCTGTTGCTAGAGATATCATAACTAAAGCAGGCTATGGTGAATACTTCATCCACCGTCTTGGTCATGGTATCGGGATGAACGTTCATGAATTTCCACAAATTATGGAAGGAAATGATGTTGTTCTTGAAGAAGGCATGTGTTTCTCAATTGAGCCAGGTATTTATATCCCTAACGTAGCTGGTGTTAGAATCGAAGACTGTGGGGTTGTAACAAAGAATGGTTTTGAGACTTTTACTAAAACAAGTAAAGAATTGAAATACATTTCCGTTAAAGACTAATTTATACTAAATTAACTGGTGATAGTTTATCTCTATCACCAGTTTTTTATACAAAAAAAGAACCAAGTGAAAACTTGATTCTTTAATATTAATTAATTTTTTTCAGCGTTATTTAGATCACTAACAGCTTCTTTGTCAGATTTTTCATCTTCACCAAGATCTTTGTTAGTATCATCAATTACAATATCATCAAAATCTTTCAATTCTGAATCATCTTCAACTGATTTAGGGAATGAGGCTAATTGATTCTTAATTGCTTCAGTTCCCTTGTCATATTTTTCTTTTAAGTCTTGTAACTTTTCGTTTTCAGCTAGCTTTTTCTTTACATCATCAGTTGTTTCTTCTGGTAATAATAATGAGCCAGCAATCAGGCCAACACCTAAACCGACAACGCTACCTAATAAAAATCCACCTAATTTACGCATAATTGTTCTCCTTTAATAAATATTAGTCTTCCCCACGACGACGCTTACGTCTTGCGAACATTCGACTAACTAGAGATGAAAAGATGCCAATTCCAGCTCCTCTAATACCCATACCAGAGAAGCGCTCAATCATTCTTCTTGATGAAGAATTAATATCTGACACACTTTCACCTAAATCTGCAGCTGCTTTTACAACTGGTTCTAATTCAGTTACTTTACCATTTACATCGGCTAGAAGAGCATTACTTTTTTCTAATAAATCTTCACTTTGTTTCATCAATACTGCAGTCTGCTTAGTTAAGTCATCAACAGCTATATTAACGCTATCCATAGTTGAGTCAACTTTCTTCATTGTCTTAGTTGCTCTAACAATTAAAGGCAAAGTAAATAAGACCAAGATTAAAAAGGCAACTGCTGCAATCAAGCCGGCTAATGCACCATATGAAATTGACATAATCTATCCTCCATTAATTATTCCTCTCATAAAAAGTCTAGCATTATTCCTCCCCTCAAGCAATGAAATAGTACCTTACTTTTTGATATACTATTTAAAGAAATTGCTAAGGAGATGATGTTTTGAACTGGTCAACGATTTTAAAAGGAACATCTACAACTAAAAAAAATAGTAATGTTGATTCTCTAATTGATTGGAATAGTGTACTTCATACGCTATTAAGTCGTGGTACTCAAATTCTAATTACAACTGGAATCTTTTTCTTGATTTGGCGTATAGGTAAACGCTTATTAACTCGCTACTTACTGAAAAATCCAAAGTTTCAAGAACACATGACTGGTCGAAAAAGAACTTTAGCTCAACTTGGTGTTGCTCTTTTTCAATATACAATTCTTTTGTTTTATTTATACAGTCTTTTAACACTTCTAGGTATTCCAGTTGGCACTCTTATCGCTAGTGTGGGACTTGTTTCTCTTGCTTTAGGGATGGGAGCACAAGGCCTAGTAAGTGACGTAATAACGGGAATAAATATTCTCAGTGAGGGCGAATATAACATTGGCGATACTGTCAAGATTGGCACCTATACTGGAACTGTTCTTTCTTTTACATTACGTAACACCCGTCTTAAGACTACCAATGGTGCAGTCATATACATACCTAATCGCAACATTACGATCGTTGAAAATTTAACTCATGGTTCACATTCTGGTTGGAGTATGAACATTAATTTGAATTTATCTGTTGAAAACGATCTTACCGATGTTAACCATGCAATTAACACAGTAAATGCAGCACTCAAAGATAAATTTAAAAATCAAATTAAAAAGGGACCACAAATTATTGGCATTATCAATCAAACCGGTTCAAGTATTACTTACCAGATTCATTTTCAAGTAGTGACTAACAGTCAAAGCCAGGTAAAAAATGCTTATCTGAGCGCCTATATCAAAGAGTTTAATCAACAAGATATAAAATTTAGTTCTATACCTACAAAACAAGAAAATACTACTACTTCTTAAAAGATTAAGTAGTTAGACCTTTGTCTAATCCTACTTAATCTTTTTTTATTGCAAAACTCGCACTACCTCACGAGCTATCATTAATTCTTCGTTAGTAGGAACAATCATTGCTTTTACTTTTGAATTAGGTTTAGAAATAAACTTTTCTCCATCTGTCCGATTAGCTTTAAAATCAGGATCTAGGCCTAAATATTTTAATGATGCCATCACTCCTGCTCTAATGCTAGGATCATGTTCTCCTACTCCCGCGGTAAATATGATTGCATCAACACCATTTAATTCAGCTGCATATGCACCAACATACCTAACTACACGATTAATAAATATCTTTCGAGCTAGCTTTGCACGTTTATCTTTGCTATCAATTAAATCTCTCATATCTGAAGATATACCTGAAATCCCCAATAATCCTGATTTATAGTTCAAAACTTTAACAGCTTCATCGATATTCATTCCAGTTTTATGCATTAAACGTTGTAAGGCAGCTGGGTCAAAGTCACCACTTCTAGTTCCCATTGTTACCCCAGTAAGTGGACTAATTCCCATTGAAGTATCATAAGATTTTCCATTTTTTACTGCGGTAACAGAAGCCCCAGATCCTAAATGACAAACAATCAGATTGACTAAGTTAGGATTCTTATTAAGCATTTTTGCCGCACGTTGTGCCACATAAGAAATTGAAATTCCGTGCGCACCATACTTTCTAATACCATATTTTTGATAATACTCATAAGGAATGGAGTAAAGATAATGAATCTGATCTAAAGTTTGATGATATGAAGTATCAAAAACTGCTACTTGAGGTACATTAGGGATGATCCTCATGAATGCCTTAATACCATTTGCTTCTGGAATATTATGCAACGGTGCTAGCTCTCCCAGATCAAATATTTCCTGTAGTTCCTTTTCTTTAACATGGACGGATTCTTTAAAAATTTCTCCTCCATTTACTACTCTATGACCAACACCACTAATTTCTCGCAAATCTTCAACTACGTGAAATTTTTTTAAATCTTCAATTAATAATTTAACTGCCTCTTCTTGATTATGAATAGGCAGATTTTTTATATATTCTTGACCATTACTCAACTTAATTTTAAAGACAGCATTTTCTTTTCCTACTCTATCGGCCATTCCCGAAGCAATTACTTTTTCATTAGGAAAAGAAAATAACTTATATTTGAAAGACGAACTTCCAGAATTAATCGCCAGAACTTTTTTCATATGCTATAACCTCGAAATCTACTTAAACTTATATAATTATTCTTTCATTTTTAGTATAGCGCTTTCATATATAAATAAAAGATATTATTTAACATATAAATAACAAAAAGACTTAATTCCAATAAAATATCAGAACTAAGTCTTTTAAATAACTCTTAATTATTCATTTTTTTCCACCAAGTTGGTAGCTCAGCAAGTAATTTTCTTAAAGCTTGGCCACGGTGAGAAATAGCATTTTTTTCATCTACTGTCATTTCAGCAAATGTCTTCCCCTTATCAGGAACAAAGAAAAGTGGATCATAGCCAAAATTACCATCCCCTCGCGGATAAGTCAAAATTTCGCCTCTAATTTCACCTTGCGTTACTAAATCATCATCAAATCTACCTGGCCACGAAACTACCATAGTTGTATGAAAAGTAGCTTGTCTTTTCTCTCGGGGAACACCGCCTAGTTCAGCCAATAATTTTGCATTATTTAAGGCATCATTATGAGCTTCGCCTCCGTAGCGAGCAGAATGAACTCCAGGAGCTCCGTTTAATTTATCAACTGATAAACCTGAATCATCAGCAAGAGTTGGTAAATTACTGAACTCCGCCATTTTATGAGCTTTTAGTTTTGCATTAGCTAAAAATGTTGTCCCAGTTTCTAGAACATGAGGAGGATCAGTTAGGTCCTGATTAGTAATTACATGAATAGGAAAATTTATTTTTTTTAAGGCCTCTTCAACTTCTCTAGCCTTATTTTTATTGTTAGTTGCAAATAATAAAGTATCCATTTTTAATCCTCAGCATTTACATGATGACCAATTATCGTGTCATCATTCATCCATTGACGGGTAATTTCAGTAAACTTCTTTGCTTCTCCAGTTGTATAGTAGTCATGTTTTACCGGAGCAGTACTCTCAGCAAATAAATCATCACGTCGCAAAACATTATAGGTATATTGTGCCACTTGATCAGCTGGATCTACAATTTTTTTATCTTGACCCACGACAGCTACAATTTCTTCTCTCAATAAAGGATAATGGGTACATCCCAAAACTAAGGTATCATAATCAGCATTTTTCAATGGAGTTAAACTTTCGCTAACAACTGCATTCTTAGTATCTTCATCGGGATCTTCTTCAGCTAGTGGTGCCAATTTAGGCTGAGCAAATTCACTGACCTTAATTTCTGGATCACGATACTGAATTTCCTTTAAATAAGAATGACTATCCACAGTGGCCTTAGTACCAATTACAGCTACATTTTTAGTCTCTGTAGTTCTTGCTGCAGCTAAAGCACCAGATTGAACAACACCAATTATCTGTAGTGGTATTTCTTTCCGAATAGTTGACATTGCTACAGCGGTTGCTGTGTTACAACCAAAAATAATAATTTTTACATCTTTACTTAATAAGAAGTTTACACTATCGCGAGTTAGAGAAATAATTTCTTCTCTTGAGCGATCCCCATACGGCATATTAGCCTGGTCGCCAATAAAAATTGTTGACTCATTAGGCATTTTTTCAATTACTTTTTTTAAAACGGTTAAGCCGCCTAATCCTGAATCTAAAACTCCAATTGGTCGATTATCCATTAAAAAAACTCCTTTAAATAAATGATGATTAAATTCTCTTTTCTACTCCACCTATTTTAAGTTAAAATGATATAGAAGACAAAAGGAAATGAAAGCATGGAACATACAAACGAACATCTTTATTTTTTAAATTCATTATATCGTGATTTTATCTTACCTACCATTTTAGGTAGCGAAGATAAAGAAATTCTTTACTGGGCCGGAAAACATGTTAGTCGTAAATATGATTTATCAGATATCGATGATTTAATCGAATTTTTCGATATGGCTCAATTTGGAACTTTAAAAGTACTTAAAGATCGCAAACATACCGCAGTTTTTGAATTATCCGGCCAAGTCGTAACTGATCGACTGGATAGCCAAAGTGATGAATTTTCACTTGAAAGTGGAATTATTGCGGAATGTTTAGAGCGCCAAAATGGTACTCCAACTGAAGCTTCAGCTACTGTTACTAAAAAGCATGTAGTTCAAATCACTGCGCAATCTGACTAACTATTAACCAAGTAAGATAATAGCAATAATAAAAACCGGGTAAGTCTCAATACAGAGGCTTACCCGGTTTTTGTTATTTATATTAGTCAGTATATTGATCTAAAATTTGTTCAAGTTTTTCCTTAGGAGTATAACCAGTTAAACGGTCAACAATCTTTCCATCTTTCTTAATTAATAAAGTTGGGATTGCCATAATTCCTAAGTTACGAGCAGTTTCTTGGTTTTGATCAACATCCATTTTGGTGAATTTTACATCATCCATTTCTTCAGAAAGTTGGTCAATAACTGGTGATTGCATCTTACATGGACCACACCAAGTTGCCCAAAAATCAATTAAAACAACGCCTTCGCTAGTTTCTTCTTCAAAAGTTGCATCTGTAATTTCATCAACCATTGTTATTACCTCACAAATAAATTCTTTAAATTATAAGTATAGTTTAGTAGAATTACTTACTTTTTGCAAGTATATTGCTTACTGTAACTGAACGATTGTCGCTCCAGTTCCACCCTGGTTAGCAGGCGCATAACTATAGCTCTTTACATGCCTATTTCGCTTCAAGTATTGTTGCACACCATTTCTAATTGCCCCAGTTCCAATTCCATGGATAATTGTGACGGTATTTAAACCAGCTAAGAGGGAAGAATCGATGTAGCGATCTAAGTTAGTTAGAGCTTCTTCATAGCGTTGTCCTCTTAAGTCGAGCTCACTACTTGCACGCGTAGAACGAAGGCCACGACTCGAGCGAACAGCTCTTTCTGCCTTCTTAGGAGCAGCTTGTGTACTAATCTTTTCAACATCCCGATCAGTGACTTTAACTTTCAAAATGCCAATTTGAACTTCAAATTCATGATCAGCAAGTTTCTTTGTAATTACACCTTGTTGTCCATAAGATAGAACTTTCACAGTATCACCAACACTTACATCATGACGCCGCTTTTCACGTTGCAAGACCTTGTTCTGGGCCAAGCTTTGATTTTCACGCTCAAGTTTATTTAAAGCACCTTTAGCTTCAATAACTTTATTGGTTCTAACTTGACCACCAGCTCTTCTTTGTTCTTCAAGATCATTGATGATCTTATCAGCTTTTTGACGCTTCTTAGCAAGCATTTCATCAGCTTTTTCTTGAGCTTTTTCAAGTTGCTTTTGTACTTGTTGATTATACCAGTCAAGACCATTCTGGAGTTGATGCTTCAAAGTGATACTTTGGTCAACATTTTGCTTTAAAGTTTCATGAAGTTGCTCAGCAGCCTTAGTCTGCTCCGTCAATCGTTCAATCATCTTATTAATATCACTATCTTCGTCATTCATCAAACTTCTAGCCTTGTCGACTACAGTTTCATTCATCCCTAATTGATGTGCAATGGCAAAGGCATTACTTTGTCCAGGGATACCAATTCTCAAACGATACGTTGGAGCAAGTTTCTTTAAGTCAAATTCCATTGAGGCATTCGTAGTTCTTGCACGATTATAGCCATAGAGCTTTAATTCCGGATAGTGTGTAGTAATCGCAATTTTAGCTTGTGCTCCCCGTAAATCATCTAAAATAGCGATCGCTAGACTAGCTCCTTCTTCAGGATCAGTTCCGGCTCCCAATTCATCAATTAAAACCAAATCATCCTCAGTTACATTTTTCATTATTTTTATAATTTGGTCCATATGTGATGAGAAAGTACTTAATGACTGTTCAATAGATTGCTCATCCCCAATATCGGCGTAAATTTCATTAAAAACAGTTAATTGACTGCCTTCTTCAGCTGTGATGAATAATCCCGCTTGAGCCATCAATTGTAGCAGCCCTAAAGTCTTCAGCGTGATAGTCTTACCACCTGTGTTAGGGCCCGTAATCAGCATAGTATCAAAGCTAGTTCCTAGTTCAATATTATTAGGAACAACTTTTTTAGGACTAATTAATGGGTGTCGAGCCTTTCTCAACTTAATGACATGATCTTGATTTAAGACTGGTTCTGTAGCTTTCATTGCTTTAGCTAATTTGCTTTTAGCACTTAAAAAGTCTAATTGTGTTAATGCATCCGCATTATTTTTTATTTCTTTTTGATACATACCAGCAAGTTCTGATAATTCAATTAAGATACGGTTGATTTCCTGACGCTCTTGAGCCATTAAATTTTGCTGTCGGTTATTAAGAACTAAAACTGCTTGTGGCTCAACAAATAAAGTCTGTCCACTGGCACTTTGATCATGAACAACTCCACCGAATTTATTCTTATATTCTTGTTTTACAGGTAATACATAGCGACCATCTCTGATGGTTACGATATTTTCTGACAAATATTGTGTATGCTTTCCACTGATATAATCATTCATGTGATTTTTAATATCAGTTTCATTGCTTTGAATATCATGTCGCAGCTGCATTAACTTAGAAGAAGCTGTATCCTTAACAGTTCCGTCATATTCAATTGCCTGATTCAACTTCTTAAATAAGTCTTCTGGAATTGCTAAATTTTTAAGAGTTTTTTCAATCGGTCGGGTATCAATTTCACGCTCTTCTAAGTCAGCAGTAAACTGAGAAACATCTTTAGCTAAGCTAAGAATTAGAAAAATATTACCTAATTCTTCCCCATTTAAATTTGCCTTGACCTTCAAACGCTTCAAACTAGCTCTAACATCTTTAAAGTCAGTTATCGGCATTGGTCCTTTAACTCGTAAAATATTAGAAAGGACCCTAGTTTGATCAATTGATTTTTTTACTTCATCAAAATTACTACTTGGCATTAACGTTAAAGCCTGCTCTTTTGCAGGTGCTGTAATAGCCAAATCACTTAATTGTTTAATTATGCGATTATATTCTAATTTTTCAATAATTTTAGAGTTCATATATTCCACCTAGCAAAAAGGCCCCAGAGTTGGGACCATTTTTTATATTGTTGTAATAAATAAATTTATAAAAACTTGGGAAATTCCAGGAGAAAAATGCAAGATACCACTTGCTAAAATAGAATGCCCCAGCATATTTTGCAAACCATCATTAGGAATTGTGGCTAAAATAAACAAAAGCAAATAAACACTAATCTGTGTCACAATAAAAGAAATAATTAAACTTCCCCAGAGATTTAGGTTAGAGTTTACCGTAACATATCTTAATTGATTAAACCCTAGCATCACAAAACGCCATAAGCAACAAACAATCAACAAAATAATTGAAAAAGCAATTGCTGCATAAAATGATTTATCTAAGGTTAATCCCGTAGTTTTATCAAAGAAAGCAAAGCTGCTTCGATCATTTGCGGATGGATATGGAACCCACAAATTTAAAAAGTTACTAAATGGTTTATACAATAAAGTGGCTAAAATTAGCCCGATTACATATCCACCAGCTGCTAAGCCTTCATATACTACACCACGCCGATAGCCTACATAACAACAATAGATAAAAATTAATAAAATGAAAAAAGAAATCATTGCTCATCCTTGATTAAGCAAAAAAGACTAGCTTCAATCGCCAGTCTTTTTTGAAGATTATTCGCCGCTTAAGCGATCGTCTGACAAAAATGTATTTAAAACTCCTTGTACCATGTTCCACTCATCATCATCTGTGATTTCATGTAAGTCAGAACTAGTTACATCGCCATCTGCATCTGCATCATAGCTGAAAGCTTGTACTTCAACATCATCATCGTCACTAACAGCTGCTGGATATAGTAAAACGTAAGATTTACCATAATCTTCAGATGTAAAAGTAAATAAGATTTCAAATAATTCTTCATTACCTTGATCGTCAACTAAAGTAATTTGGCGATCATTATCTTGGTTAGCGTTAATTTTTTCACTCATTTTAATTATCCTTTCTGGTTGCTTCTAAATAGTTTTGCAAAATTAAAACAGCAGCCATTTGGTCAATAACCTTTTTTCGTTCAACACGATCATGGACGCCAGCTTCTTCAACTAAAATTCGATCAGCTTGCACTGTTGTAAGGCGTTCATCCATGTAATAAACAGGTAGGTCAAACTTTTCTTTCAAGCGCTCACCATACTGTTTACTTCTTTCTACCGAACGTCCACTACTACCATCCATGTTTTTAGGTAAACCTAAAACAAAGCCTTCAACATCATATTTACGTACAATTTTTCTAATCTGACGCAGACCAAAGCTAAACTTGCTTTCGTCAATCTTAATTGTTTCAAGCTCTTGAGCGGTAATTCCCAAAGGGTCACTGATTGCAACACCGACAGTTTTAGAGCCAACATCAAGTCCAAGTAATCGCATTATTTATTTTTACCTAAATAACTCTTAACCAATTCCTCAATAATTTCATCACGCTCATGTTTCAAGATCAAATTACGTGCATCATTATGCCGAGGAATATATGCAGGGTCGCCTGAAAGTAAATAACCAACAATTTGATTAATTGGGCTATAGCCCTTTTCCTCAAGTGCATTGTATACGTCTTGTAGAGTATCGTATACATTCTTACCCTTATTTTGGTTAAAGTCAAAATGCATTGTTTTATCTAGCGAACTCATAATAAAATTCCTCCTATTCTTCTTAATTTTACTTGAAATATCGAACGAACTCAATTAATTTTGTTTTTCTTCAACTTCTTGTAACACTTTAGCGATAGCATCTTTTAATCCTGCTGGATTCTTACCACCGGCTTGTGCCATATTTGGACGGCCACCACCGCCACCACCAAAGATTGGAGCAGCAGTTTTAATCAAATCGCCAGCCTTAAGGCCTGCTTTAATAGCCTTATCATCTAAGCTAATTACCATATTAGCTTTACCATTCACTTCAGCAGCTAAGACTAAAACATCAGATTTATTGCTGCTCTTCCAGTTGTCAGCAAGTTCACGTAAATCATTCATGCCTTCAACATCAGCTTGCGCAGCAATTACAGTTAAATCTTTAACTTGCTTAATGTCATTAAAGAGATCGCCAGCTTTTGCCTTATTAATTTGAGCCTTTAATTGTTCAGCTTCTTTTTGGCTTGCACGTAAATCATCTTCGATAGAAGAAATCTTATTAACTACGTCTTCAGCCTTAGTTGCCTTAACTTCATCTTGAACTTCTTTCAAGATTTCGTCACGGTCTGTTACATACTTGTAAGCTTCTGGGCCGGTAACAGCGATAATTCTACGAGTGCCAGCACCAACAGCAGACTCAGAAACAATCTTTAGCATACCGATTTGATCAGTATTTTCACAGTGTGTACCACCACAAAATTCAGTGGAGAAGTCATCGATTTGAACAACACGAACTGTGTCACCATATTTTTCACCAAATAATGCTAAGGCGCCCATCTTTAAACCAGTATCTGGGTCGGTAACAGTGGTCTTGACTGGAATTTCTTCCCAAATCTTTTCATTAACTAACTTTTCAACACTGGCAATTTCTTTCTTAGTCATTGGCTCTAAGCTTGTAAAGTCAAAACGTAAGTAATCTGGTTCAACTAAAGATCCAGCTTGGTGAGTATGAGTACCTAAAACTTCACGTAAAGCTGCATGCAATAAGTGAGTAGCAGTATGGTTATGCTTTAAGCCGCGACGACGTTTTTGATCAACTTTCAAGACATACTCTTGTCCCTTTTCAAGTGGCAAAATAACATCTACAAAGTGCAAGTTTTGATCATTTGGTGCATGTTGTACATCAGTTACACGAGCAACTAATTCACCATTTTGGTTCAAAATTTCACCGTGATCAGCAACTTGTCCACCACGCTCTGCGTAAAATGGAGTTTTATCAAAGATTAAAGTTGCATGTTCACCATCTGCCTTATCAACTAACTTGTCATCAACAACAATATCAATTAATTTGGCATGCTTTTCTTCTAAAGTACCATATTCAAATTCACTCTTATCTTTGATATTCATCAAAGTAACATCTTGTGAACCCATTGATTGCAAGTTACCACGAGCTTTACGAGCACGTTCCTTTTGAGCTTTCATTTCTTCATCAAAGCCCTTTTTATCAATCTTAAGACCTGCATCTTGAGCAGCTTCAAAAGTTAATTCATATGGGAAGCCGTAAGTATCGAATAACTTGAAGGCATCTTTACCAGAAATAGTCTTATCATCGCTCTTCTTAGCTTCAGCAATGATATTATCAAGTAAGTTTAGACCAGATGAAAGAGTTACTTGGAATCTTTCTTCTTCGTTCTTAATTACTTTTTGAATGAATGCTTGTTGGTCAACAACTTCTGGATAGTGGCTCTTCATAATTTCGCCAACTACAGGTACTAATTTGTACAAGAATGCACCTTTAATACCTAAACGTTGACCGTTTAAGTCAGCACGTCTAATTAAACGACGTAAAACATATCCACGTCCTGAGTTTGAAGGAAGTGCACCGTCAGCAATCGCAAAGCTTACTGCACGAACATGGTCAGCAATAATCTTAAATGCAACATCATCTTCTTTATTTGCGGCATACTTCTTGCCATCACTTAACTTTTCAGTTTCCTTAATGATTGGCATAAATAAATCAGTTTCGAAGTTAGTTGGAGCATCTTGAATAATTGATACTACACGTTCTAATCCCATACCGGTATCAATATTTTTATGTGGTTGGTCAACATATTTACCATTTGGTAAGTGGTTAAATTGTGAAAATACGATGTTCCAAATTTCAAGGTAGCGAGCATTTTCTCCACCTGGGAAGTTTTCTGGATCGTCTTCAGCCACATCGTTATTTTCTTGACCACGATCATAGAAAATTTCTGAGTCAGGACCACATGGACCTTCACCAATATCCCAGAAGTTATCTTCTAGCTTAACAATATGGTCTTCAGGTAAACCAACAACATCGTGCCACATGTGGTATGCTTCAGTATCCTTAGGATAAACAGTTACGTAAAGCTTATCTGGATCAAGACCTAACCATTTTGGACTAGTCAAAAATTCCCAAGCCCAAGGAATAACTTCTTTTTTAAAGTAATCCCCAACTGAGAAGTTACCAAGCATTTCAAAGAAAGTTTGGTGACGAGCGGTTTTACCAACGTTTTCAATATCGTTAGTTCTAATTGATTTTTGAGAAGAAGTAATTCGGTGATTCTTAGGCACAACGGAACCATCAAAGTATTTCTTCATTGTAGCAACACCAGAGTTAATCCATAACAAGGTTGGATCATCTTGTGGAATTAATGATGCACTTTGCATAACCATGTGGCCATGCTCTTTAAAAAAGTCCAAGAACATTTGACGTACTTGTGAACTAGTCAATTGTTTCATAAAAAGTTCTCCTACAAATATAAAAAACACTATTGCATAAAACAAGGACGCTCCCAGCGCGGTACCACCTTGATTGCAACAGTGTTTGTTACCTCTTTAAATATTTATTTCTCTAATTATCTTAGGTAGCATTACTAAATATTTTCTAGACCTTCTCACCAAGCAGTCCTCTCTTTGAAGAAAATACTTTAATAATATGTCCTAAACGTGCTTTATTTTACTACAAATTTTCTAGTTGTCAAAATTACTACGTGCTTGCTCACGTTCACGCTTACGTTTACGCTTTGCTTTTCTAATTTGATGACGTTCTTCAAGCTTACGTTTTTGCTGACGATCTTTTTGAATGGCCTGTTTAATCTTCTTCTTGTAGCCTGGCTTTACTTTTTTCTTGGTTTTCTTAACCATACCAATCATGCGGTTATCAAGTTTATGGTTGCGCGTTTGACGATTATCTCTTCTGTGATAGTGAGTTCTTTCAACTAATTCACCATTTCTAAGATCTTTAAAGTCAAAATGAATACCCAATTTTTCTAAGTCCTCAATCTGACTCATTTCATCATCATAGATTAAGGTAATGGCATGTCCTTCAAGCCCGTTTCTGCCTGTTCGACCAATTCGGTGAATTACAAATTCTAAGTCTTTTGGAATTTCATAGTTAACAACTAAGCTAACACCGGGTACATCAATTCCACGAGCAGCTAAGTCACTAGCTACGACGTATTGATATTGTCCTTCTCTAACTTGACGAATAATTCTCTTTCGTTCGCGTTCAGTAATTCCACCATGAATTTTTGCCACTTTAAGGCCTTGTTCTTCAAGGTAGTCCGTTAATTCATCAACAGTCTTTTTCGTATTAGCAAAAACAAGGGCTAAATATGGCTGTCCCATTGTTAATAACTTATACAAAATTGATCTCTTGTCTCTTGAACCTACGTCAATTAAATCATTTTGAATCGTTGGCGCAATAATTGCCGGATTGTCAATAACGATAAATTCTGGCTTTGACATGTACTTTCTTAAAAAGTTTTCGAGCTTAACAGGGATCGTGGCTGAAAATGCACCTAAGACTGCTTTTTTTTCCAACTTAGACATAATTTCATCCATTTGACTTAAAAAGCCCATATCTAAAGTCATGTCAGCTTCATCGATAATAAAAGCTTTTACATTCTCCAAGTTAATAAACTTTTTGGATGCAAAATCATGTAAACGACCAGGGGTTGCAATAATTAATTGTGGAGCTCTACTTTCAGCCTTTTCAATTTGGCGATTACGGTCATTTCCACCGCCTAAATATTCAATTGAAATATTTAAACCACTAGCATCCCTTAACTGACGCGCAACTTTATATAATTGATTAGCCAATTCACGACTCGGTGCAGTAACAATTGCTTGTGTTACAGGTGCGTTCTCATCAATCATATTCAAAATTGGAATCAAATAAGCATGAGTCTTTCCAGATCCCGTTGCAGCTTGCACTACAACATTCTTTTTATTTAAAAGTGCTGGAATAACCGAAGACTGTACTTTAGTCGGTTTCTTAAAATTAATTTTTTCTAATCCGGCTTGTAGTTCTGGCCGGATTTTTTCATTTTGAAATATACTACTTGTTTGTGCCATGTTCTTCTTTATACTTCTTTGTTACTTCTACTACTTCATTAAAGACTTGTTTTACTTCATCCATGTCTTTTGCATTAGCTCCAGATGCTAGGGCATGACCTCCACCATCGTGCTGTTCAGCTAAATGGTTAATAACAGGTCCCTTTGAACGATAATGAACGCGGAAAGTTCCATCTGGCTTTTCTACAAATACATTCCAAGCTAAAACATCTTTAATTCGACCAGGAGTTGAAACAGCAACATTTGCTTGATCGTCAGTTAACCCCATCTTCTTCAAATCATCTTGCATCAAAATTGTATAAGCAGCCCCAACTGGATCAATATCCATCTTATCCATTGCTAAAGCTTGTAATTTTGCTTCATCAAAAGTAACATCAGCAATTTCTCTAGCAATATCGGTAATATTAATTCCAGTTTTAGTTAATTCAGCCGCAACATCAAAAGTATGAGCTGAAGTTTCAGGATACATAAATCTTCCCGTATCACCTACAATACCTGCATATAAAGCTGCTGCAACTTCCTTAGTAATTGGTAAGTTTTCTGCTTTTAAGAAATCAAAAATAATTTCAGAAGCAGCTGGTGCATCTGGATCAACATAGCTCATATCTGCGTATGGATCTACATCTGGGTGGTGGTCAATCTTAATTAGAAGATCACCTTTGTCATAATTTTTGTTAGAAATACGAGGAGTATTTGCAGTATCGGTTGTAATAACTAAAGCACCCTTGTAGTCTTCTGGCTTAACCTCATCCATCTTGTTAATCCAAATTAAGTCACCTTCATCATTTTCACCAGCACAAAGGATCTTTTTATCAGGGAAAGCTAGTCTCAAAGATCTAGCCAAACCAGCTTGAGAACCAATTGCATCTGGGTCTGGACTAGTGTGACGGTGCAAAATAATTGTTGGATATTCTTTTATCTTTTCATAAATTTCATCAAAAGTTGCCATTAATTTTTTCTCCTAAATTTTTCTTTTTATTTTATCATTACTCATTATCAAAAATTTCTAGCGATATATTCTCAACGGGATGCTCTTCAAAATCAGTAACAGTAAGGCCTAAAAGCCGGATTCCAGTTGAAAGCATGCTTTTTTCTGTCGCAAACAAAGCACGCCCAGTATCGTAGATAACAATTTTATCATTAGTGCCCTGCTTTAGCTTCCTTCTTTTAGTAATTGTCTTAAAATTAGCATCGCGTACTTTTAAGACAACACAATTTGCAAGAAAGTGGCGCTCCTTTAAGCTTTTTTCAAGTTCTCTACTATATGACCGCAATTTTGTTAAAGCAGTATTTTCATCAAATAAATTTTGATGAAAAGTACGTTCAATGCCAATTGACTTTCTATTTCTTTCTGAATCAGTCACGACACTTCTTAAGTCAATACCATGCGCATGCTGCGCCATGAGATAACCCATTCGATTAAATTTTTTAATTAAAATATCAGTTGGAATTTTTCTTAGATCGGCCCCAGTATAAACCTCCATCTCTGCCAGTTTTTCTTGGGTCTTTGGTCCAATACCAGGGAAGTTCTTTATTGGTTGTTTTGCCAAAAAATCGCGAGCACCTTCTGGTTTAATTACAGTTCTCCCAAAAGGCTTGGCATATTCTGAGCCCATCTTAGCTAAAAACTTGTTATAAGAGACCCCAAATGAACTAGTCAAACCAATTTTTTGATAGATTCTTTCCTGAAGTAAAGCGGCAATACGAACTGGATCGGTTAAATTAAGCTTATTTTCAGTAACATCTAAATATGCTTCATCTAACGCAACAGATTCTACGCGATCAGTTATCTTATGCATCAATTGATGAATTTCAGCTGATACAGCACGATATTTTTCAAAATTTGGTTGAATAATTACCAACTTCTCTGCTGGTATTAATCTTACCGCCTTAGCCGTCGGCATCGCTGAATGAGCTCCATAACGCCGGGCAATATAATTCGCTGTCGCTACAACCCCATGACCCTTATTTTTCTTCGGATCTCCACCAATTAAGACAGCTTTATTTCTAATTGATGGATTATCCCGCATTTCTACTGAAGCATAGAAGGCATCCATATCAATATGAATAATCTTACGGCTCGTATTGTTTTTAGGCAGTAAATCCATTAGCGGTAAATCCAATTCTCGCTATCTTTTTCAAAAATATGATTACTTGATTCCGTACCGAACTTACCACTTGGATATTGTTCAAGCTGCTTAACATCTTTATTTTCATCTTGCCAAGCATCTTCAACTGCATCAACGAACTTCCAATATTGCTTCAATTCTGACCAATGAGTAAAGTTAGTTCTATCTGCTACAAACACATCATGAAGCAATCGTTCATAGCCATCTGGAACTTGCTCCATTTCTTCCTTAGAAAACTTATAACTAAGGTTTTCTCTTTTTAACCCTTCAGAGGTAATCTTCTTTCCATTAATTGTGAAATAGATTTCACTAATCGGATCAATAATAATTGAGATATTATTTGAATGTGCACTATCGTATAAATTATTCATATGGTGAAGAACAATATCAATGCGAGAAACCTTATCCTTCATTTTCTTACCAGTTCTAAAGTAAATTGGCACATCAGCTACTGGACCCTTTTTGAATTTAACTTCTCCAGCTACAAATGTTTCCACTTTAGAGTCTGGTGCAACTTGATCAGCCTTTAAATACTCTACTTCATTATCATCAGCCAAATATTGTCCCCGTGAGAAATGCCTTTTAACCATTTCTGGAGTTGGAATTACTAGGCTATCTAATAATTCTTGTTTAGCTTGGTGAATATGGTCTGAATCAAGTCCTTTAGGCTCAGGCATAGCTAAAAGTGTAATAATTTGGAAAATATGGTTTTGAACCATATCACGTAAAGCACCAGATGTTTCGTAGTAACCACCACGAGTCCCTACTCCTAGACTTTCTGCTAAAGTTACTTGCATATTTGCGATATAGTCATTATTCCAGATATTCTTAACAATTGGATTAGTCATTCTTAGAGGCATAATATTTTGAACCATTTCTTTTCCAAGATAGTGGTCAATTCGATACACCGACTCTTCATCAAAACTTTCGCCAATTTCTCGGTTTAACTTTTCTGCTGAAGCTAAATCATGACCAAATGGCTTTTCAATTACTAAACGGTTAAAGCCGCTACCAAGCAATTTTTGATCATTAATGTGAGTAGCAATTGTACCAAAAAATCTTGGTGCCATAGCCATGTAGAAAATTCGATTTCCTTCTGCTTGATATTTTTCATCAAGTTTAGCTGCTAATTCTTTTAAGGCAATGTAGTGACCAATATCAGTTACATCGTGAGACTGGTAATAAAAATGTGAAGCGAATTCTTTTGCTTCTTTTTCATCAAAGTTGTCACAGCTTTCTTTAACAGCTTCAACTACTTGTTCTTGCAAATATTCATGGCTCCAAGGTCTTCTAGCTGTACCAATTACAGCAAAATGATCATGAATTAAACCTTTTTGATACAAATTAAATAGAGCTGGATAAAGCTTTCTATGAGCCAAATCCCCGGAACCGCCAAAAATAATCATAACAACTGGAATATTTTTCATTCTAACTACCTACTTAATAAAAATTAACTTTACCAATTCTATTTTACAATACTAGTCATGACAATAAAAAAATAAAAAACGTCCTTGCGGACGTTTTTTATTTTTCTTCTGAATTAGTGTTTTCAGTTGTATCAGTAGCTTTTTCTTCTGGCTTACTGTCTTTTTCAACAGTCTTTTCTTCAGTTTCAACTTTTTCTTCTTTAGCTTCATTAGACTTAAGGTCTTGTGTAGGAGCTGCAGCAGTTGGAAGAACACGACGAATAGCCATTCTTTCAAATGTTAAAAAGATTCCGTCTGCATCAATAACGACAGTCTTATCACTATCATTAATTGAATCAACTTTACCATGAAGACCATCAACCATAATTACTTGGTCGCCCTTCTTAAGTTCAGACATCATCTTCATACGTTCTTGTTGCTGCTTTTTTTGTGGCTTGATCATTGAGAAATAGAAGAAAACAAAAATTGCAATCATTGCAATGATCAGAAAAATATTATTCATACCAGCAGCACTTTGTGCTAAGAAAAATGTATTCAAAGTATTACACCTCATTATTTTTATTAATTAACATTCAAATAATAATTATACCGTATTTTTAGCTTAACTAAAAACTTACTTTTCATCTTTTGGCGGATAACCTAATTGTAGATAAGCTTTTTGTGTAACGCTTCTGCCTCGAGGAGTTCGAGTAATAAAACCTTTTTGCAGTAAGTACGGTTCATATACTTCTTCAATTGTATCTGTATCTTCCCCTACATTAGCTGCAATTGTCTTAATTCCAACTGGACCGCCGCCATAGTTTTCAATCATCATTCTTAAAAGTTTCCGGTCTGTCTGATCTAGTCCTTCATCGTCAACTTCTAACAAATGAAGTGAATGCTTAGTTGTTACTAAAGAAATAGCTTCTTCACCCTTTACTTCAGCAAAATCACGCACACGTTTAAGCAAGCGGTTAGCAACACGAGGCGTTCCACGAGAGCGACGCGCTAGTTCAATTGCTGCTTCAGGATCAATCTTTGTATTAAAGACTACACTAGATCTTTGAATTATTTTTTCCAAATCTTCAACAGAATAATACTGCATGTGTTCAATAATTCCAAAACGATCTCTTAGCGGTGCAGACAATTGACCGGCTCTAGTGGTTGCCCCAATTAAAGTAAAAGGAGGTAGCGGTACATGGACTGCATGTGTTGTTTGACCTTCTCCAACAACAATGTCGATATAAAAGTCTTCCATTGCTGAATAGAGAACTTCTTCCACGGGTTTTGCTAAACGGTGGATCTCATCAATGAATAGAACATCCCCCGGATTCAATTCTGAAAGCAGCGCTACTAAGTCTCCAGCCTTTTCAATTGCTGGTCCGGATGTACTCTTTAAATGAACCCCCATTTCATTAGCAATTACAAAGGCCAAAGTAGTCTTACCTAATCCAGGAGGTCCATACAAAAGAACATGATCTAAAGCTTCATCACGTTGTTTTGCTGCCTTAATGTAGATTTTCATCTCGCTCTTAACTTTATCTTGTCCAATATATTGAGCAAGTAGTTGCGGACGCAGCGATAATTCGATTGTTTCATCTTCTTCACTGCTTTCTGCTCCTATAATTCGTTCTTCCTCGTTCACATCTTTCACTTCCCTATCATCAATTAATTTCTAAATTTTATTTCTTAAGTAGTAAAGCTAATGCTTCCTTAACGTAACCATCAGCAGTATTTTCAGGTAATTTTGCTAATTTTGGCGTAATTCGATCAACTTCTTTTTGGGTATAACCAAGTGCTACTAAGGCAAGTAAAGCATCTTGCAGACTTGGAGTAAGATCGGCAGCAGCAGTTGATTTTTTTACATAGTCGCCTAGTTTTCCCTTCAAGTCTAAGACAATCTGGGAAGCAGTCTTTTTTCCTACTCCTGGGAAACGAGTCAGGTATTTTACTTCACCATTTTGAATTGCACTAGCCAAAGAATCAGTATCTTCAGCAGCCATAATTGCCACAGCAGACTTAGGTCCAATTCCTGAAACGCTTAATAATTTTAAAAATAATTCTTTATCTTCTAAAGACAAAAAACCATATAAAGTAATTCCGGTATCTCTTACAACTTGCTCAACGTAAATTGTTGCCGGTTGATTTTCATCATAACTATAAGGAGTGGGACAAAGAATCTTATAGCCAACTCCGTTTACATCTAGAACGATATAAGCTGGATCAATTTTTGTCACTATTCCCTTGAGATATTCAAACATTTTACCTACTCATCTTTTTTAAACATCTTGTTAAGATCATTTTCGCTTAACTGGATAATAATTATTTTTCCTTCAAAATCCTGATAAGGATCACTACTATTTCTTAATTCTTTTAACAACTCTTGTGCTTCAACTGGATTGAGCATTCTTCTTCTAGCACTTTGACGCATAGTTATTTCGCCAGCAATTTGCGTTTTAAGCTTAGAAATATCATGCTCAGTTTGATTTAAATATAAGTCCAAAATCATCCGGACATTTTTTTCCACATCTGGCTGAAGCCACATAGGATATGTTCTCAAGATCAGGCTATTTTGACCAAAATCTTCTAAAAATAAGCCAAATTCTTGAAGATTTTCTAGATTTTCTTTTAATTTCAAATAATCAACATTGCTAAAGTCCAAAATTAAGGGACTAAGAAGACCTTGCTGAGAAATATTTTCACTATTTAAATCTTGAAGAATTTGATCATAAGCTAAACGGCGATATGCGTTAACCTGATCAATTAAATACAGATCTTCCTCATGGTGAGCAATCAAATAAGACTTAGTTTGTCCCATATAAGTCAGTTCAGGTAGATTATTAGCTAAAATTTCATCTCCAGATGAGATAATACTATCATCTTTTCCTTGAATATCTTTTTCTTCATCAAAAGGACTCAATTGTACTTGTTGATTTACATTGTGATCCCAAGTTGCCGTAATCACATATTTATCATCATTACGCACCTGGTCTAAGCTAACAAAATTAGCAGCAGTTTCATGCACTTCGGCACTTTGGTCAGCTTCAACTTGCGGAGTAAATTCAACAGGACGAGCAGTATTAACTACATCCTTATTTAAGTTGAATTTCAATTGGTCAATATTAGTTGATTTTTTAGGCGTTAATAAATTATTTAACCCTGAATCAAGCTGATTATTTTTTTCTAAGGCTTCAGAAATACTAGTAGTTAACAGACGCTCTAACTCTTGTTCCTTTGACAAACGCACTTCTTGCTTAGTTGGATGAACATTGACATCAACTAGAAGTGGATCAAGTTCAATCTTTACTACTGCAATCGGATAACGACGCGGTCTTAATTTATTGCCATAGCCAGCCATAATTGCTTGGGTTAACCGGTAGTTTTTGATATAGCGTCCATTTAACAATAAGGAAATAAAGTTACGATTTGAACGAGTAGTATTAGGGTCAGAAATTAGGCCGCTAATCTTAAAATCCGGACTATCTCCCTTAAGGATGTTCATCTTTTCAGCAAGCTGCCGACCATAAATATTAGCTATATCTTGCCTTAAATCATCACGTCCATTAGTCTTCAACAAGACTTTGCCATTGTTAGTTAAGGTAAACGAAACGTCTGGATGTCCTAAAGCTAAACGGTTAACAATATCAACAATCTTTAAAATTTCAGTTCTTTCAGAGCGCAAATATTTTAAACGAGCTGGCGTATTAAAGAATAAGTCGCTAACTGTAATTTTGGTTCCTTTAGGCGAAGCTGCATCTTCTTGAAGCTTCTTTTCACTACCCGAAAAGATTGCTCGAACGCCACCTAAATTATCATTACTTGTCGTTACTTCTACATGAGAAACAGCTGCAATTGAGGCTAAAGCTTCTCCGCGAAATCCTAAAGTAGAAATATTAAATAGGTCCCGTTCAGTCGCGATCTTACTAGTTGCGTGACGAGTAAAAGCTAAATCAATTTGATCTTTAGCAATTCCGCTACCATTATCTTGAACTGTAATTTGCTTTAACCCAGCGTCAATAAAGTCAATTCTGATTCGCTTGCTTCCGGCATCAAGAGAATTTTCACATAATTCTTTTACAACACTCGCTGGTCTTTCAATAACTTCACCAGCTGCAATCTGATTAGTTAGTTCAGGTGACAGTTCATGAATTTTACTCATGATTCTCAGTCCTTATCCTTCAATTCCTGCTGCCACTGAGCCACTAATTCCATAACTTGGAGAGGTGTCTTGTCAGCAAGATACACATTTTGAATCTCATCTAATACATCTTTTTCATCATCTGAAATTGCTGGTGCACTCGCTTCTTCAGGAACAAAGAGATCAAGTTGTTCACTAGCTGGTTGCAGTTCACTAGCGCCTTGCTTTTCTAACCGCTTAAGCATTGTTGTTGCTTCACGCAAAACCTTGTGTGGTAAACCTGCTAATTGCGCAACATGAATACCATAAGATTGATCGGCAGGTCCTGGAAGAATCTTGTGTAAGAAAATTAACTTTCCATTTTCTTCTGTTGCTCCTACATGAATATTCTTCAAATGCTTAAGCGTTTGATCTAAATCAGTTAATTCATGGTAGTGTGTAGCAAACAAGGCCTTTGCGCCAACCTTATCATGAAGGTATTTAACAATTGCTCCAGCAAGCGCCATCCCATCATAAGTAGCTGTACCTCGGCCAATTTCATCAAACAAAACTAGCGACCGCTTAGTTGCATGTTGCAAAGCGTCGTTTGCTTCGCTCATTTCTACCATAAAAGTACTCTGGCCAGAAATCAAATCATCTGCTGCACCAATTCGAGTAAAAATTTGGTCAAAAATTGGTAAGGTTGCACTATCGGCTGGAACAAAAGAACCAATCTGCGCCATAATTGCTATTAAAGCCATCTGACGCATATAGGTTGATTTACCAGACATATTTGGTCCCGTAATCAAGAAAATATTAGTATCTTGATCCATCTTCACGTCATTTGGAATGTAGCTACCTGCAGTCATAACTTGTTCAACAACTGGGTGGCGTCCATTAACTACATTAATTTCTTGCTTATCAGTCGCAAAGTTAGGACGAACATAATTATTTTGTTCACTGACTGTCGCAAAATTAGTTAAAACATCTAGACTTGCAATTTGTTTAGCTAGTTTTTGCAAGGCAGGGATGTACTTTTTAACATCTTCTCTCAGCTTTACAAATAAATCATATTCTAGACCAGTTGATTTTGCCTCAGCTTCTAAAATTAAAGCTTCATGTTCCTTTAAATCAGGCGTAATGTAACGTTCTGCATTGGTTAGAGTCTGCTTTCTAGTGTAGCGATCAGTTGGCACCTTACTCTTATTCGAATTTGTAACTTCAATATAGTAGCCAAAGACCTTGTTATAACCAACTTTTAGATTATTGATTCCAGTTACTTCACGTTCATGACTCTCCATTTCAGATAGCCACTTCTTACCATTATTCATGGCATCGCGGTAGCGGTCTAATTGTTCTGAAACGCCCTCTCTAATTAATCCACCTTCTGTAGTTGGAAGTGGTGGATTATCCACAATAGTGTTGACGATTAGGTCATGAATCCCTTTTAGTGGGTCAATTTGTTTAGCATAGTTTTGCAGATGTGGATTACTTGTTTCAAGCAGTGCATTCAAAATTTCAGGAATTGCACCTAAAGAATGCGCTAATTGAAGCATTTCACGTGCATTAACTGAACCAAAGGCAATTCGACCAGTTAATCGTTCTAAGTCATACACACCTTTTAAGCTGTCGATAACTTTTTCACGGGTAAAGTAATCATCAAGAAGGGCTTGAACCATTTCTTGACGACGCGTAATTTCTGTAACTGAAAGAAGTGGTCGTTCAATCCAAGATTTTAATAACCGTCCACCCATGGCAGTACTAGTCTTATCTAAAAGCCAAAATAAAGAACCCATCTTCTTAGATGTTTTAGCTGACTTAATTAACTCTAAATTAGTTTGAACCGTGTGAGACATTTGTAAGTATTGCGTTGGTTCGTAGCTTTGAGCCACTTGTAAGTGTGCTAAGCTACGCTTTTGGGTTGAAAGAAGATATGCGACGAGTTGCTTAGTAGCTTTAATTTCAGCGTCATTAGTTAAGTTTTGAGCTACGTAAGAAATTTCTGCATGTTCACCTTCAACTTCAACAGGTTCAGAAACAGTAATGTTAGCCTTCTTCAAAAAATCCTTATTTAAGTCAGTTAAGTGGCCGTTATACACAACTTCTCGTGTTTGAAGGGATAATAATTCGTTTGCTACTCCTTCAAAGTCAGCTAGATGAGTGGAAAAAGTTTCCCCAGTGGATAAGTCACTGTAGGCTAAACCGAAGCCAGAATTTGTAGAAATAACAGAAGTTAAATAGTTGCTGTCTTTTGCTTGATCTGGCCGCTCTTGCATCATGGTACCTGGCGTAATTAATTGAATAATTCCGCGTTTAACCATCCCTTTAGCTTTTTTCGGATCTTCAAGTTGTTCACAAAGCGCTACTTTATAGCCTTTTTCTACTAAAGTATTAACGTAAGTATCCACAGCTAAATGAGGCACGCCTGCCATTGGAATTGGATTTTTAGTTTTATTTGAACGATGAGTTAAGGTTAATTCTAGAATTTGTGCGCCTTTGATTGCATCATCTTCAAATAATTCATAGAAATCACCCACACGATAAAACAAAAACGCATCGGGATATTGTTCCTTAATTTCGTAATATTGCTTCATCATTGGTGTCGTATCTTTTTTTGCCATTCGTTACCAAATATCCTTTCTTCCAAAAACCTATGTTCTATTATAACGTAAAAATCACTTAAAAATGTTAACTCTTGTGGCGCAAAAAAAGTGTCTGGGAAAAAACTAATTCCTAAGACATGAAAAAAGAACGATGATTTCCTTT
>NZ_PCYR01000179.1:0-238 GCF_002553805.1 Lactobacillus sp. UMNPBX19 | reverse complement strand
TCAAATGACAGCTTTATAATATTATCATCTTTTGCTTGATTTGGCAAGCTTTTTTATCATTTTTTTGATAAAAATAGGAGCCTCGTTGACTCCATTGGCTCCGGCTGTCAGACTCGAACTGACGACAACCTGATTAACAGTCAGGTGCTCTACCAACTGAGCTAAGCCGGAATATTAAAAAAGAGCACGGCGACTGCCTACCCTCGCAGGCAGTTTCCCACCAACTACTCTCGGCGTT
>NZ_PCYR01000178.1:0-240 GCF_002553805.1 Lactobacillus sp. UMNPBX19 | reverse complement strand
AGAGCGCACGCCTGATAAGCGTGAGGTCGATGGTTCAAGTCCATTTAGGCCCATTCAAAGCAAAAAAAGCTTTGATAAAAGGCAATGATGGGGGCTTAGCTCAGATGGGAGAGCGCCTGCTTTGCACGCAGGAGGTCATCGGTTCGATCCCGTTAGCCTCCATTGAGACATAAAGTCTCAAGGGTTAGTACATTGAAAACTGAATATAATCAAAAGCAAAAAACCGAGACAATCGAAAAA
>NZ_PCYR01000177.1:0-264 GCF_002553805.1 Lactobacillus sp. UMNPBX19 | reverse complement strand
CTTCTTTGCCAGGTTTCAGTTCGTACTTATCGGCGTCTTGCTTTGCTACTACATTATTGCCTGGTACTTCGCCTGTACTGTCATCGTTGAAGGTTACAGTTGCCTTACCCTTATCGTCGACTGTAATAGTCTTGATTGGGGCATCTGGGTTAGCTTCTTTGATTGCGCCTTCTACTGCTTGTTTTTCCGGTTCCGTTAACTTATCTGTATTATCAACTTTGACTTCTTTGCCAGGTTTCAGTTCGTACTTATCGGCGTCTTGCT
>NZ_PCYR01000176.1:0-283 GCF_002553805.1 Lactobacillus sp. UMNPBX19 | reverse complement strand
GCAACATTGACACGGAAAGTGATTCTTGATGCAACTACTGGGGAAATCAAATCTGCGGGTAAGTGGTCTACTGCTAAGTGGGAAAGATACTCAGCTCCAGAATTTAAAGGTTACACTCCAGCCCCAGCTCAAATTGATGAAACTACTGTGAACGAGGATACTCAGGATACAACTGTTGAGATTAGCTATACAGCTAATAAGACTCCAGAGCAACCAGATCACAACGGTAAGCAAGAAACCAAGGACATTACTCGAACAATTATTGTCCACACGCCAAACGGAA
>NZ_PCYR01000175.1:0-283 GCF_002553805.1 Lactobacillus sp. UMNPBX19 | reverse complement strand
AGGATTAACAGAAATACCGGGTTAATCGCGTTTTTGGCGATTGAGCCGGTATTTTGGTTAACCGGAAGAGATTGGGCACTGGAGCCCGTTTCGACTACGCGGCAAAGAAGCACGAAAATTAACGGAAATGCGGCATTAATCGCGGTTTAGGCGATTGATGCCGCATTTTGGTTAACCGGAGAGAGCTGGGTTACGGAGCCCATTTTGGCTATGTAGCAAAGAAGCGCAAGGATTAACAGAAATACCGGGTTAATCGCGTTTTTGGCGATTGAGCCGGTATTTT
>NZ_PCYR01000174.1:0-316 GCF_002553805.1 Lactobacillus sp. UMNPBX19 | reverse complement strand
ACCGTTAGTATTCTCAATTGCCTGCTTTGCGGCTTTTGCTACGTCATCAATATTTGTTAAAGCTTGTTGCTTAGTAGCTGATTGGGCCGGAATTGATACTTGATTAATCTTCTCAACACCAGTGTTCTTAGCTGATTCAACATCAGTGACAGTTTTTGCATTGCTAATGGCAGTCTTGGCACTATCTGCTTCTGTCTTAGCTTGGTCCTTCACAGCTTGCTTTTCTTCAGTAGTCAGGTTAGGAGCATCATCAATTGAATTATTCTTTTCAGCCAGTGCTCCATCAATTGCGGCATTGGCATCATCCTTGTTGATT
>NZ_PCYR01000173.1:0-338 GCF_002553805.1 Lactobacillus sp. UMNPBX19 | reverse complement strand
GAAAATGTATTCAAATAAAATAAAGTGGATATATTTAACCAATATTTTCTAACATGGTGAGGGAATTGAGATAAATATTTTGTACAATCAATAGAGTCTTGACTAATCATCAGCCTTACTGATACAATTATTCAAAATCAAATACTTTTTAAGTTCATAGGGTTTGTAAACTGATACAAGCTGGATAAGAGCGTCGCACTGCGGCGGGTTTCTTATCCAGCTTTTTTTGTTAAGGAGGATATTTTTATGAAATTTATAGTTACACCTGAGATTTTTGAAAAATCGTAAATTGCAATAATAAATTGAACACTTAAGCTGCTTGATAGATATGATCCAAT
>NZ_PCYR01000172.1:0-348 GCF_002553805.1 Lactobacillus sp. UMNPBX19 | reverse complement strand
TTAATTGGCTTGTGTTTACCAATATTTGCAGCAATGTTAAATGGTGGTTCTTCACCATCTAATCGTCGGATATTCCTATTGTCATTACCTATTAGCTGTATGGTTTTACATCTGATGAATCAGTTGGATACTTTAACTAAACGCGATTATTTTTGGTTCTTTATGACTGGTCTAATTTCCGGTCTGTCTCTATTCATTATCAGTAATTTTAACTTAAACAGTCGCTATGGTATGATGATTGCTTTGTATTTTGCTTCATTAGCCTTAATCTGGACGATACAATCAAATATTTTCCTTAAACCAGTATGGTTAGTTCTATTAATTATCGTTAATTCATTTTTCTTGGTA
>NZ_PCYR01000171.1:0-349 GCF_002553805.1 Lactobacillus sp. UMNPBX19 | reverse complement strand
GGGTAAGGAAAATTGGATTAAGGTAGTTGACCGGTATTACAAGCCGTTTGCTAAAGAATTGGAAAAAGCCCAGGGGCAAATTGAAAAGATTCAAATTAAAGACGAACCGGCCGGCTTTAACTGTGAGATCTGTGGGGCACCAATGGTAGTTAAAATGGGCCGCTACGGTAAATTCTTTGCTTGTAGCCGGTTCCCTGACTGTCGTAACACCCAGGCAATTGTTAAGGAAATTGGGGTAACCTGTCCACAATGCCATAAAGGACAGATTATCGAACGCAAATCCAAGCGTGGACGCGTATTCTACGGTTGCTCGCGTTACCCAGATTGTGAATTTGTCTCTTGGGACAAG
>NZ_PCYR01000170.1:0-351 GCF_002553805.1 Lactobacillus sp. UMNPBX19 | reverse complement strand
GGGCAACTATTCAAGGAGGATGAGATGCAAAAAGTTTTAGCAATTGTGGGTCCTACGGCAGTTGGCAAAACCAGCCTGTCCGTCGAGTTGGCTAAACGCTGGAATGGTGAAATTATTTCTGGTGATTCAATGCAGGTATACCAACGACTTGATATCGGCACGGCAAAGATTACCTCTGAAGAAATGCAGGGAATTCCTCACCATTTAATTAACGTTCGGGCGGTTCAAGAACGTTTTACCGCCGCTGATTTTAAAAATACGGCTTCGCAGTTAATTAAAGAAATTAACGGAAGAAACCGATTGCCAATTATTGTTGGGGGAACCGGGTTTTATTTGCAAGCGTTATTGAAC
>NZ_PCYR01000016.1:0-39589 GCF_002553805.1 Lactobacillus sp. UMNPBX19 | reverse complement strand
GCAACATTGACACGGAAAGTGATTCTTGATGCAACTACTGGGGAAATCAAATCTGCGGGTAAGTGGTCTACTGCTAAGTGGGAAAGATACTCAGCTCCAGAATTTAAAGGTTACACTCCAGCCCCAGCTCAAATTGATGAAACTACTGTGAACGAGGATACTCAGGATACAACTGTTGAGATTAGCTATACAGCTAATAAGACTCCAGAGCAATCAGATAACAGCAAGGACAAGGATCAAGGACAAAAACCACAGACTCCAGATTCAAATGAGAATGGAAAGCATCACTTATCAACTGGTGAAAATACCGAGTCTAGTGGTTCAACCGCTAAGCCTAAGGTGCTAGCTACTGCTAATAAAGTAACTAAGAATCTTCCACAAACTGGTGAAAATACCGAGTCTAGTGTTTCAACCGCTAAGCCTAAGGTGCTAGCTACTGCTAATAAAGTAACTAAGAATCTTCCACAAACTGGTGAAAATACCGAGTCTAGTGTTTCAACCGCTAAGCCTAAGGTGCTAGCTACTGCTAATAAAGTAACTAAGAATCTTCCACAAACTGGTGAAAATACCGAGTCTAGTGGTTCAACCACTAAGCCTAAGGCGCCAGCTACTGCTAATAAAGTAACTAAGAATCTTCCACAAACTGGTAAAAAAGAAAACCAACTTGGACTCTTAGGTATTGTACTTGCATCTCTTGGAGTCTTTGGCTTAGGTTGGAAAAAGAGGGAACATAAATAGAATATTGGTTTTACTAAATGAATAATTTAGTCTTAAATAAGGTTATAATCTTTTTCGTTACTGATAACTAATTTAATAACTCTACACCATTTAGTGTTGGTTTAACAAAATAATGAAATTGACACTAAATTGGTATAGTTTTTATGAGTTGCATACCTTCGGTATGTGACTCTTTTATTGTAAGCACGGTATAACTGACCGAATTTAAACCTCAATCCAGACCTTCTATACTTAGGGAAACTTAACTATAGGAGGTCTTTATTTATGATTCATGATGTTGTAGAGGTGGGCACGCCAACGACCAAGGCAGTAACGCCGATTTCCAACAAGCGTCATCCGGCAAAAATGTTAACTGCTTCAGTCACCTTAAATAAGCTACGAGTAAACCTCTATCAAGGTGCTGATCCTGACTTAGCTGCTAAATTACTAACCGTGATGATGAACCATGTTGATTAACTGGTCCGCGCCGCGGCATGTCTATATCGTTTGCGGGAAAACTGACTTACGGAAAGGAATTGACGGCTTAGATCTAATAGTTGAAGAAAATTATGGTCTTCAATTAGGCAATGATTCACTTTTTCTCTTTTGTGGTAGTCGAACTGATCGCTTTAAGGGCTTATATTGGGATGGTGAAGGATTCGTCTTACTGTATAAGCGGTTTGAAAATGGTAATTTGCGTTGGCCATGGCATCGTAACGATGCCGTTAGCTTAACTTCATACCAAATCAAGCAATTATTACAAGGGATCGCTCCGTTACCTATTAAGCGTGTCAAGACGGCAATCAAAGGAACAATTTATTAGTCAAAAAGGGTGTTCATCGCCTCGTTTCTCTGGTATGCTTACAAAAATCAGAAAAGGAAGTGAATCATGATGGCTTTATTGATTTACCTGAAACAGAGGCAGTATCTGGGGTTCCTTTTGATGATGCACCACAAGAAATGAACATTCCCCATGATGGTTACTGAATATGATAAGGATGTCCCATTAAAAGATTTACAAGCAAAATTTAAGTAAGCATTTGGTAGTGACGATCTTCAATTAGACAAACGAGTAGTTTATGTTCATGGTGTACCAGCAGATCTTAAATTGCCATCTAGCGTTGCCGGTAATGTTATGAGTTATGATGCACATACAACTTTGCCAATTGCTGCTGGAGAGATTAAATTGGCACATTAATTTTTATAGAACTGAAATTTGAAAGCTAGAGTCTATGCTTTTTGCATGGTTTCTAGTCTTTTTTTGTATGTTCTCCCTTTTATTAAACGAAATTTACACGATAAAACTGTGATTTTTTGCTTAAAAGATAAATATAAAAAGACACTAGTATCTTGATAACAGTCAAGTCACCTAAATTGTTTTTTACCTATAATGTGTAGTGTCAAGAAAGGAAGAGGTGAAAAATGATTAAGTTACAACAATTTTTTATGAGGTACAAAAAGCAGCTTTTGCTTGTTAATACTATTCTGCTGTTGCTTGCTGAAGGATCTAAATGGCTATTGCACATGAATTTACCATACCAGGCTTTAATGCTTATAGTGGGGATTGTCGGAGTGCTTCCAATCGCTTTGACGGCTATTTCATCTTTAAGGGTTAAATTAATTTCTATTGATGTTTTAGTATCGCTGGCGGTAATCGGTGCCTTCATTATTGGTGAATTTAATGAAGCAGCCATTGTTACTTGGCTATTCATGTTAGGCGATGTACTGGAAGAATTAACCCTAAAGAAAACGCGGTCAGCCGTTGCTGATTTAACCAAAATGGCACCACAGACTGCGTTAGTTGTTCAAGATGATGGCTCAACTGAGAAAGAAGACGTCGATTTCATTGATCCTGGTGAGAAGATTTTAGTTAGAACTGGTGATCAGGTTCCAGTCGATGGCAAAGTTATTTCAGGTTCTGGTTATCTTAATGAAGCCAGTGTTAACGGTGAATCTAAATTAGTTAATAAAAAAGCCGGTAATGAAGTATATGCAGGAACTATCCTTGAAAACGGTACATTGACTGTCGAAACTACCGCAGTCGGTGAAGATACGACTTTCGGTAAAATTATTGAAATGGTTGAAGAAGCACAAGATACAAAGTCACATACGGAAAAGTTAATTAACCGGTTTTCCAAATATTACACCCCTACTGTACTTGTAATTGCGATTGCTGTAGGCCTAATTACTAAAGATCTTAGGTTAGCCATTACGGTCATGGTGCTGGGCTGCCCAGGTGCTCTAATTATTGGTGTACCAGTATCTACAGTTGCCGGTATCGGTAATGGTGCTAAAAATGGCATTATGTTTAAAGGGTCGCAAGTAATGGATCAAACTCACCGGATTGATGAAATTGCTTTTGATAAAACCGGCACTTTGACTGTTGGACATCCAGAAGTTAGTGCAATTGAGGTATTAAATGGGCCCAAAGATGAAATTATTAAATTAGCTGCTCAAATTGAGCGTCAAAGTAACCATCCCTTAGCTCAGGCAATTGCCAAGTTAAATAAACAAAAGCCAGCTTCAATTAAAGTAGAAACTGTTAAGGGTAAGGGAATCATCGCCATTTTAAATAATCAAAAATATTATTTAGGTAACCAAGACTTAATCGTTGAAAATACCCGTACCAATGCAAAATTGGATAAGACAATTAATCATTTGAGTCAATTAGGTAATTCAATTGTCGCTTTTGCTAATGAAGACCAAAGTCAATTAGCTGTTTTTGGCATTAAAGATCAATTGCGCCCAGAAGCTAATGATGCTTTAACCCGCTTAAAAGAATTAGGGGTTAAAAAGTTAGTTATGCTTTCTGGAGACAATCAAGAAACTGCTGAACGAATTGCGGCGAAGTTGTCAATCGATGAAGTTCATGGTCAAATGTTGCCACAAGACAAGGCTGCTTTTGTTAAAAAAGAAAGAGCCAAGGGACACCATATTGCTTTTATTGGTGATGGGATCAATGATAGTCCGGCCTTAGCTAATGCTAATGTTGCAATTGCCGTTGGTAGTGGAACGGATGTTGCCATTGAAGTTTCAGACATAGTTTTAGTTAAAAATGACTTGCGGAAGATCGCTTATGCCCTTGGCTTATCCAAGAAGACAATTTTGAACATGAATGAAAATATCGTGATGGCTTTACTGACAGTCTTATTGTTGTTCATCGGTTTGTTTGCGGGTTATGTTGAAATGGCAAGTGGGATGTTTATTCATGAATTTAGTATCTTAATTGTTATCTTGAACGGGATGAGATTAATCAAATTTCAGCAAAAAAATTGACGATCATCAAGTTTATAATCAACAAAACAAAGTAGCATTAGATATGTAAGTTAATAAGGAAGGATGAATTTAATCATGGAAAAAGTAATGATGAAATTATCTGGCATGACCTGTCCTTCATGCTTAAGCAAAATTGAAAGGGCGGTTGGTAGTTTGGATGGAACCGACCAAATAAAAGTTTTATTCAATGCAGGAAAGCTAAAATTTACGCTGGATCCTGATAAAACTAAAACTGTTGATGTCAAGACAGCTATTGAAAAAATGGGTTATGAAGTACAAGAAATTAAGGAAAAGGAGCTTAACTGATGAATGCAGAAGAAAAATACCAGGCGGAATTGAAGCAAAGCGACCTTGATCACCATCAGCCAACTGCAGCTGCCATGACTGGTCACATTATTTCTAACTTGTTAATCCATTCTTTAAAGATTAACCAAGCTAACTTATTTGCTAAAGGATCTGCTAGTCTTTTTTTAGCCGAAAAAGCTACTGGTTGGATTGCTTATGAACGTCAGGAATTTGACCAATTGAATCACTTATTGGTTAATAATGGTGAAAGTATTCCAACAATTACAGCTCAATTTAAGGAATATACTATGCTAGAAGAAGACGGCAGTAGTAAATATTTAGCAGGTGATAAGCAACTGTTTGCCTTGGTAAAAGATTTTGATACGCAAACGCTCTTCATTACTAAGGCAATTACTTTAGCTAACAATGAAAGTTGGCTAGAATTATCTGCTAATTTAACTAATTTAATGGCTTGGATTAAGGAGCAAATTCGGGTAACTCAAGACTTCTTAGGTCATGAACTAAAAGAAGGATTGTATGTCGAAGATGACGATGATGACTTTTAATTAAAGGACGATGAATTTAATGGCTGATTTATGTGTTAACTTAGTACCACTATTTAATGCTTTACCTCAGGATGAGAAGATGCAAATCGAAAAATTAGTTCAGCATAAAAACTATCAAAAGGGTGAAGTGATAATTGATCCAACGATAAATGATAATTTAGTAATTGTCGCTGATGGTAACGCTAAGCAGTACACCTTAGATGAAGACGGCTATGAGAATGTTTTGCAAATCTTGCATACAGGTGATTATATTGGTGAGAATTGGCTTTTTGGTCAAAAAAATATCAATAATTACGTCGAGGCTACGGAACACAGTGAAATTTGTTTATTAAAACGGCAGGATCTACTGAAGCTGATGCATAAACAGCCAGAATTAAGTATTCGATTATTGGAACTAAATATTGTTAAAGTTTCGGAAATGCAAAAACAAATTCACTTGTTGGCTTTGCCGAATGTTGAAGACCGGTTATTAAAGTATTTACAAACATATGCAGATGAAATTGGTAAAAATAATTTTACCTTACCCTTAAAAATGAAGGACTTAGCCTTATACCTTGGAACAACACCTGAGACCCTGTCTCGTAAATTTGCTTTATTAGAAAAGCAAGGTCAACTGAAACGTCAATTACGTCGAATTGAATTATTCGAAAATTAGTTTAATTAGGCAATTATTGCTTAGTTGATAATATACACGTTATATCAGTTTAGAAAATAAGAGAAAGGTGGGTCATATTATATGCAAAGTGAATTTCAAAAAAATTTTTCAAGAAATTCAAGCAGATCCTGATAATGAATCTTTTACAAAGCAAGTGATCAAGCCACTTTACTATGCTTCTTCATCTGCCAGAATAAATATCATTGGTCAAGCACCAGGACGAATTGCCCAAGAAAAAATAAAATTCTGGGATGATCCTAGTGGTAATCTTTTAAAAGATGAAGATCACAATAAGACGTATGAAATCGTAAATGGCAAATGTATATATTTAAGAGAAGATAATTTTCAACATATCGACGGCAAACCTTATGTTTGATACAGGTAGCATCTTTTTAGAGTTTTCCACAAACTCACTGTCTTGATTTATGGCATCAATAGGTTTCCACAGACTGATTAAAATTCTTAACTCTGAGTAACGTTGAAAATGCTTAAATTCATGGGTCATAACGGTTGTGTGGATATAAGGGCCACCATTACACAGACATAGTCAACCGCGCCACATGACCGTTTAGTACCAATGTGCAATTGTCAGAAACCAGTCACTGCATGTTGAAGCTGTAGCAGTGCTAGTGAAGAAATAACGATTATTAAAATTAAAAAATGCTGTATGATTTGTAAAAAACATACAGCATTTTTTTGTCTCAAAAGGGTTGAGGATCGTGATATTCAAGAATTACAATTAAAGAAAGATAATAAACGAAAAAGGTCTATTAAAAACTGGCATAACACGAAAAGGAAAATATTATGCATCATCTAAAAAAATTTGTTCTATATACTATCATGGCGCTTTGTGCTTTTTCATTACTTTTATTTGTAATACCGACCGATAAGATGAGTCCAGGAAGTCGAAATACTCCAAAAGATCTTAAAAGCTACATGAAGTTTCATCATATTAATGGGGTAATGTTAGTCAGTGGCAAAGATGGAACACCAGTTGTAGTGGAAAATAACGAAACTACTAATAAAGAAAAGATAGTGAAAGCTAATCAATTATTTCCAACTGCTTCTTTGCAAAAAATTATAACAGGGGCTGGAATTTATCAACTTCAACAAAAAAAGCAGCTCAATTGGAATACTCCTTTATCTAAATATTTCCCTCAAGTTCCAGGCAGCAGTAACATAACGATTCGTGAATTAATGAATCATACAAGTGGATTGATTAATAATGCTCGCCCATCTGCTCCTCTTAAAAACCAGCAAGAACAAATTGCATATATGCTTGACCATATGCAATATGATCATCTTCATACTTGGGATTATCAGGATGTGGACTATGAATTATTAGCAGCAATTATTAGTCGAGAAAGTAAGTTAACTTATAATAATTACATTCAAAAGCAATTTGCAAAGTCTCTTAATCTTAATCAGATAAAAGATTTTTCTGAAGTTAATAAAAAAGAAATTCCGCAGCCGTTAAACGAAAATGTTAGCTGGCATACAGTAACAGTGACTACATCTTCTGACTTTGGAGCTGGAAATTTATTTATATCTCCAAATGATTATTGGAAATTCGTTTATAGCGAAGTTTTAAAAGATCCTAAGATGATTAACCAATTTTCTCAGCAAACTAAAGGTCAAGAAGTAGCCTACTTTGGCGGAGTATATTTTAAGGGAAATGTAATTCGCGCAGAAGGTAGTATTCCAGGATATAATTCATGCTTTGTGGCTGACTATAAAACTAAGCAAATGATAATGCTTTTCTCTAATAATATTGACTATCTAACTTTAAAGAGAATATCTGATTATATTTTGCATCATTATTATGGAGAGCTGTAATTATTATTTTTGTATACTTCATTTTTTACCCATAGGATCAAATATATGAAAAAAACTTTAATTACTCAGATGCCAGAAGATCTACCAAAGGAGATTAAAAATTTTATCTCTGACGCACCAATTTATGACAGTTCCTCTTCACCTGAAGCAAGAGTATATTTTGTAGATAAAGACGAAGGCTATTATTTAAAAAGAGCTAACCTTGGAAAGCTAGCAAAATAGGCCAAGATGACGCAGTACTTTTATTCAAAGGGACTTGGCGCAGAAGTGTTAGATTATACTGCAAATGATTATGATTGGCTTTTAACAAGGGCAGTTAAGGGTGAAGATTGCGTTTATTCAGAATATCTCGCAAATCCAAAACGCTTATGTGATACCATTGCTTGCGAATTAAGAAGACTGCATGAAATAGATTACGCTGATTGCCCAGTTATGGAGAGAACCAGGGAATATTTAGCAACCGCCGAGAAAAACTACCAAACAGGAAATTATGATAAGTCAGTTTTTCCTGATAGCTTTGGCTATCGTTCAGCAGAAGAGGCTCACCAGGTTTTAGAAGCAGGTAAAGATGCTTTGCAGGCCAAGGTTTTACTCCATGGAGATTATTGTTTACCAAATATTATTCTTAATAACTGGAAGTTTTCAGGCTTTATTGACTTTGACTGTAGTGGGGTGGGCGATCGACATATTGATTTATTTTGGGGTGTTTGGACACTCTGGTTTAATTTGAAAACTAATAAGTATCGTGATCGCTTTCTTGATGCATATGGAAGAGATAAGGTAGATGAGGCACTACTGGAGGTGATTGCTGCAGCTGAGGTTTTTGGGTAGGAGTGTATAGAAAAAATGATTTTGCGGTCATATAAAATTAGGGATTGTAAAAAGTTAATTAATCTTTTCTATAATACAGTTCATACTGTGAATGCAAAAGATTATACAAGTGAGCAGCTTGATGTTTGGGCTCCTAAAAATATAGATTTAAGAAAAAAAGAATAAGACAGGAAGTAAAGATAGCCATTCTAACTTCCACATCAATGATTCAAAAAAGAGCTCAGAATCGACAGTTGAAAAATTACCAGTTCAAAATGATAATTCAGTCACAAAACTAGATGCACTAGAAAATAAGCAAAACCATCAACCCAAAACTAATGGTATTTCCGCTACATTATTAGCTTCAAAGTTAGATATACCTGAAATAATCTAGAAAAAAGCACGAATAATAAATTTACGGAGACAAGTAACCATAAAAATGTTTTCTCTGGAATAAATAATAAGATGAATAATGGCTATGTAGCTTCAACTTCCAGAAATAATGCAAGCTTGCCACAGGCGGGAAGTAAAAACAATAGTACTATCTTAGTTTTGGCAGGTATTAGTAGCTTGTTTACTGCACTTGGATTGAGTATTTTCAAAAAGAAAACTAAATAGAAATAAAAAGCATAATTTTCAGCAGAAAGTTTTGTTGACTAGAACACACTGATAATGGAAAAAATAGATTATCTTGTTCTGTAATTAAGATTTTTCTTTCCAATTTTATTAACTTTTTGGTATGATAGATGTGTTCAAAAAGTTGCCTCAATGGCGGAATTGGCAGACGCGCAGCGTTCAGGTCGCTGTTCACGCAAGTGAGTGCAGGTTCGACTCCTGTTTGGGGCACAAATAAAAGAGATATGTTTTGGCATATCTCTTTTATTTTTTCTCCAATTTCACTGTTTTATTTTCAAAACTAAAGGGTTTTCTAAAGGTAAGTTGAAAGGCTGTTAACTGTAATTGTTCCCCATCTTGATAATCAGAATTATATAAGGGATCACCAATTATTGGGGCACCGAGAGCAGCTAAATGAACTCTGATTTGATGAGTTCGACCAGTTTCTAATGTAAGTTTTACCAGTATTCTATCTTTATCTCTTTTTATTACTTCATAGTGTGTCACAGCTTTTTGTCCATCTTGTCTCACCATTCTTTTTCTTTGATCATGTGGATCGTGACCAATTGGAAGATCAATGATACCGGTATTTTTTATTTGTGGAGAGTTAGAAATCCAGGCTAAATATTCTCGATGCAATGTTTTATCAGTTAATTGCCTGTTTAAAATTGGTACGACCGCAGGATTTTTGGCCACTAACAAAAGACCACTTGTCAACATATCTAATCTGTGAACAATAAAAGGACTATAGCCTAAATAAGTTGCACAGTCATTTAATGCTGTATCTTCTTCATTTAAATTGGGATGTGTCTTTTGTCCAGCAGGTTTATTAATTACTAAAATATCATTATCTTCATAGACAACTTTAGGCAATTTTCCACTAGCGGGATAAGGTTGTTGATCACTTTCAATATGATCAAGCTGAATTTCAATTTTATCTCCAGGTTTTACTAAAAAATTAAGTGGTAAATATTTTCCATTAATTAATATTTTCTTTTCACTACGTAAAAAGTGCCGCCATTTTCTTGGAATAAGCAATTTACGCATTAGCCTATCAACACTAATTGGCGTTAAATGGTCGGGATATGTAAGCGAATATTGGTATATAGTCATTTTTTCACCTTATCTAATTTTTAACCTTTAAAACACTATTTTTCAAATAAAGATATGCTAAAATCGTCATATTAGGTTTATTGACGAAAAGGGAGTTTTAATTTTATGCATTCCCAAAATCATGAGTTTTGGTATCGCGTTCATTTAGCGATTAAAAACTTCAACCATCGTTTTCAAATTTGGCGTTGGTTAATTTTAATATTACTGTCCTGTTGTTTGTTTGTTTGTACATATTATACCGTTAAGGTAAAAACTTCGAACATCTCTAATATGAAGGCAGCACTTTCTACTACAACCACGATTTATGATAATAAAAATCAAAAGGCCGGATCCCTATACTCACAAAAGGGATCTTTTGTGGAACTGAATCAGATATCGCCTTATATTCAAGATGCTGTCATCGCTACAGAAGACCGGACTTTTTATAAAAATCCTGGTTTTAGTGTAAAAGGGATGGCAAGAGCAGCCATCAGTAGTTTAATCCACCGAGGTATTGTTGGTGGTGGATCTACCTTAACACAGCAACTAGCCAAGAATGCATTATTGACTCAAAAGCAGACTTTTTCTAGAAAACTAGAAGAACTCTTTTTTGCAATCGAAATTAATCGTGTCTATTCTAAAAAAGATATCTTAACAATGTATCTGAATAATGCGTATTTCGGTAATGGTGTTTGGGGTGTTCAAGATGCAGCAAGACGCTACTTTGGAAAAAATGCTAGCGATGTAACAGTAGGAGAAGCGGCTACAATTGCAGGTATGCTTCGTAGTCCAAGCTACTATAATCCAATTGATCACATGGACAATGCAATCGTAAGGCGAAATGTTGTTTTAGGATTGATGGCTGATACAGGAAAAATTTCTAAGACACAAGCTGATAATGCTAAGAAGACTACGCTTACCCTTGATGATACATTTTCTCAAGAAGATGGCTATCGCTACCCTTACTTCTTTGATGCCGTTGTTGATGAAGCAATAGATCGTTATGGCTTAAAAGAAGAAGATGTAATGAACAAAGGATTAAAGATCTATACTACGCTAGACACTGGCTATCAAACTGCCTTGCAAGATAGTTTTGAAGAAAGCTGGAATTTCCCACCAAATGCCAGTGATGGCACTAAGATACAAGGAGCTAGTGTTGCAATGGATCCAAAGACTGGAGCTGTTCGAGCAATGGTTGGTGGTAGAGGACAACATGTCTTTCGCGGCTATAACCGTGCTACCCAGATGAAACGTCAGCCGGGTTCGACTATGAAGCCACTAGCTGTCTATTCACCAGCTTTGCAGAATGGATATCATTATGATTCTGAACTTTCTAACAAACTGCAAAAATTTGGAAAAAACGGCTATGAGCCAAAGAATGTTGATAATCAATACTCAAATAAGATTCCAATGTATGAAGCGCTAGCTCAAAGTAAAAATGTACCAGCAGTATGGCTTTTAGATAAGATTGGTGTCAGCAAGGGTGTTCAATCAGTGGAAAACTTTGGCATTCACGTTAATAAGAGTGATCAAAACTTGGCATTAGCTTTAGGTGGACTTTCAACTGGTGTTTCACCATTGCAGATGGCACGAGCTTATAGTGCTTTTGCTAACGAAGGTAATTTACCAAATCAATCCTACTGTATTACTAAAATCACTGATGCTAGCGGCAATGTTATTGCTCAAAACAAGAATCCTGGTAATCACCGAATTATTTCAACTAATACTGCTAAAGAAATGACGTCAATGCTTTTAGGCGTCTTTACTTCAGGAACTGGTAGATCTGCTCAACCATCAAGTTTTAGAGTGGCAGGTAAGACTGGTTCAACTGAGGTACCAGATAGTTATGGATTTGGTACAAAAGACCAATGGATCGTTGGCTATACTCCAGATGTTGTCTTATCAACTTGGGTAGGTTTTGATAAGACTGATCAAGAACATTATATGGAAGGTATTTCAGAAACTGGAATTACTCACTTATATAAATCTGAATTGGAGCGGCTACTTCCATATACTTCTCAGACACAGTTTAAGGAAAAGAGCGCCCAACAGATAGCCAAAGATACAGGTGCAAATTCAGACTGGCTTGGTAATTTAGGTCAACAAGTACAAAAAGGAATCAATGATACTGGGTCTAAGTTCAACGAATGGTATAATAATCTTAAAGGAATTTTAGGTCGTTAAAAAAGGAGTTTTTATTTAAAATGGTTAATATTTACGATAACGCTAATCAATTAGCAAAGGACTTGCAAGAAACAGAACAATTCAAAGATTTAAAGAAATCTCTTGAAAACTTAAAGAACAATCCAGAAAGTTTGGATTTATACCAAAGAATGGATAAGCTTCAACAACAAATTTTAGCTGCTCAAAATTCAGGCCAACCACTTTCTGAAGATGTACAAAAAGAATATCAAAAGATCAATGAAGAAGTTCGTAATAATGATGAATTAAAAGACATGATTACCAAGGAACAAGCTCTCTTTCAAATGATTAACGACGTTCAACAAGCTATGACTAAGCCAATCGGCGATTTATATGATGATTTAAAGGCAAAATAATTAGTATGAAATTTATGCATTTAGCAGATGCGCACTTAGATAGTCCCTTTCAAGGACTATCTTTTTTGCCATCTAATGAATTTAAAAATATTAAACAATCTACCCAAAAGTCATTCACTAAAGCAATTGATACAGCGTTAGATAGAAATGTAGATTTAGTTTTAATTGCGGGTGATACATTTGACTCAGTTCATCCTAGTCCTCAGAGTCAACTGTTTTTTAATCGTGAAATAAAACGACTGACAGATCAAAAAATTCAAGTTGTGATGATTTTAGGAAATCATGATTATTTGAATCCTGATGAGATGTTATTGCCACAAACTCCGTATTTTAAACTTTTAGGCTCTAATGAAGAAGTAGAAGAATTTGAATCTAAAACTAAAGGAGATTTTCCATATACTGTGGTTGGATTTTCTTATCAACATAATCACATCGAAACTGATAGGATTAGTGAATTTCCTAAAAGGAGAGATAACTTTACTATTGGTTTAATGCATGCGGGCGCTAAGACTACTACAAATTATCAAAACGTTTATGCTCCATTTACAACGGCTGAAATTAAAGATTTAAACTATGATTATTTTGCTTTAGGTCATATTCATTTGCGTCAGACTTTAAGTGAAGATCCTTTAATTGTTTATAGTGGTAATCTCCAGGGTAGACACATTAACGAACAAGGTAGTAAAGGGGTATATATCGATACAGTAGATGAAACAACTAAAAAAGTAGGTCTTGATTTTGTTGAAACGGCACCAATTATTTGGCAAATGGCAACTCTAACTTTGGATCGAGAAATCTCACAAAATGATTTAACAAGACAAATAGTTGAAATTTTGACTAAGCAAAATGTGCAACAAACTTTATTTGGTTTAACAATTGAAGGAGTCCAACACTTAAGTGAAAAAGAACTAGAATTAGTCAAGGACAGTGATTATTGGCTTCAACTATCTAATTCTTTAAAATTTGATTCTAGACTTGTAAAAGTTTATCTGACGAATAATGAAAAACTTCAACTTAAAACAGCGGATAAAGAAGCATTTGATCAAGCTGAAAGTGAAACTTTTGAACTAGATAAGATTTATGCGTTAGCTAATGATTTAAGTAAAAAAAGTGATTATGTTGCTGATATTTTGAAGAAACCAGAATTTATTAACGAAGTAAAAGAATTAGCCCAGGTTAAATTGGGACAAAAATTAAAGGATATAGATGATGAAGTTAACTCAAATTAAAATTATTCACTTTGGAAAATTAAATGATGTGACTTTTAATTTGAACAAAGATTTAACGATATTTTTAGGTGCGAATGAAGCTGGAAAAAGTACAACTGTAGCCTTTGTTAAACAAGTTCTATTTGGATTTCACTTAAGAACTAATAAATCACCTTTCTTTGAGACTTATCAACCTTTGGATCATGTTAGTCCAATGGGGGGAAGCTTAACTTTTGAAGATACAGATGGAACTTTTATTTTAAGTCGGTTATATGCAAAAGGGGATCCTAAGAAGGGTGTTTTAAAAGTTAGTTTAAACGATCAAGAAGTGCCAGAGAGTGTTTTTTTTGATCGTATCCAAAATATAGATGGCAGTTTTTATACGGATAGCTTTATTTTTAATCAGGATATGATGCGTGAGGTAAATGGATTATCTCAGGCCGAATTAATGGAACAAATTTACTTTTTAGGAGCATCCCAAAGTCATAAATTACTTGATTTAAGAGATGAGTTTTCAAGTAATGCTCAGAAGCTTTTTAAAAAGAGTGGACGCAAGCCGATAGTTAATCAATTAATTAATCAAATTGAAGAACAAAAAGAAGTTTTGGCCCAAACTAATAGTGAACTTAATGATTATCGTGAACTTGAAGAAAAATTAACTCAAGGAAATGAAGAGCTTAAAAAAAATCAAGCTGAACTAGTTGAATTAAATAAAGAGGACCAAAAAATTAGTCTATTAATGCAAAAGCTAACTAATTTTAAGCAGTATCAGCAACTAAAAAAAGAAGTACAACCTGTTTCTTTCTCTAAAGAGAGCTATGAGAAAGCACGGGCTATTCAAAGTAAGATTTCAGATTTAACAGCTGATATTAAAAGTTTAGAGACGCAGCTTGATGAAATTAAGAACAGTAGTGAATTATCTAACAAAGATAAAATTCAAGCATTAGTTGATCATAAGGCTGAAGTTTTGCATTGGGAAAGTGAAAGTAAAGATTTGCACCGGCAAATTGAAACTGCTAAGGAAGATTTAAAATCTTATGAACAGTTTCAGCCAGAAGCAGTTAAATTAAGCAAATTATCAAGTGAGACTCGAAACAAAATAAAGGATGATTATCAAGCTCTAAAGAGTCAAAAGCAAGAAAATAATAATTTTCCAGGAATGTTATCATTAATTTTATTAGTTGCGGGACTTTTTAGTGCAATTGCGATTAACAACTTGTTTGTGCGTTTCTTGGGAATAATGATTGCCTTAGGTGGGCTTGGACTATTTGTTTGGACAAAGCAAACTAATGCCAAGAAAAGCCAAAAAGACCAAGAATTTATTGAAAAATATGGGCTTGATCCTAACGTCATTGACTTGAGTAGTTTGTGGAATGAAGTAGTCCAAATTGAATCTAGAAAACAAACACTTAGCCAATTAGATCAAGATCAGGCTTATTTGGATGAAAAGATTCAAGCTTTTATTCAGGAGTTATATCCTTTTACCCAAAGAAATGTTCAGACATTTTCAGATATTGTAAATCAGTTAAATTCATTACGAAAAGTTATTGATCAGAATAATTTGTCTAAGCAACATTTAAATGATGTGGCAGTGAATTTACAAGAAAAAAAGAACCAATTAGCTAAGAATAAAATTGATCTTTCCAATTTATTTGCGGCAAGTAAAGTTACTGATTTTGCGGAATTTTCTGAGCTAAAGCAACAAGCCGAAGCACAAGAACAATTGAAGTTGAAAATAGAAGCATTACAAAATGATTTGCAAGCCGATCTCGCGCAATTAGAAAAAATTGCAAAAGATCCAAATAAATTAGCAGAAAATAAGGATCAAATAGAAAAGCAAATTTCTCAAAAGCAAGAGCAAATTAATGATTTACATGCAGAAAATGCTAAGCTTGAAAATCAGATGCATGTTTTAGCAAATTCTGATAAATATTTTGCTGAAAAACAAAAATTAACTGACCTAGAAACATCATTGAGTGAAAATGTTAAAGAATATTTAGCTAACTTATTAACTAGCAATTGGATTGCGCGAGGCTTAGATTTAGCCTCAAATGAGCGTTTTCCTAAGATGCTTGAAGATGCAAAGAAATATTTCAATCTTTTAACTGGTGGAAGATATGTAGATATTCAGTTAGATAAAAAACTTAAAGTTAAAAGAAAAGATGGTAAAAAGTTTGACGTTGAATATCTGTCTCGTGGGACAAGTGAGCAATTATATTTTGCTTTGAAATTAGCTTTTGTTGAACAAGTTGCTGATAAAATTGCTTTACCAATTTTGATTGATGATGCTTTTGTAAACTTTGATGCACAAAGAACCAATTATATTGTCAAACTATTAGAAGAGTTGGCCCAGAAAACACAAGTTTTAATTTTTACAGCACGACAAGATTTAGTAGCTAATCTTGAGATGGAATCAATAAGAATAGAAAAGGAACAATAATGATAAAAAGGTTGCTTGATTATAATGATGGCGAAGATATGAATTTGGTTTTACTTTTAAAAGATTCAAGTCTTCGTACTAGTAAAAATGGTAAACAATACTTAGTTTTACAATTTAGCGATTCAAGTGGCACAATTAGAGGAAATCTTTGGAACGCTAGTCAGCAGGATGCGGATACTTTTAGTCCAGGAACCATCGTGGAATTGAGCGGAAGAAGAGAAGAGTATCAAGATAGACCCCAAATAAGAATTTATGATTTGAGAGTAGTGGGACCAAATGAAGGATATGACTTAAGTCAATTTGTTCATTCAGCTCCAATTAAACAAAAAGATCTTGAAGAAGAAATTAGTAAACGTGTTTTTGAGATCTTAAATCCAACCTGGAATCGAATTGTCCGCTACTTACTTAAGAAATGGAATAAAGAGTTTTTCTCATATCCAGCTGGCAAATCTAACCATCATGCCGTCAGAAATGGACTAGCATTCCATACTGTTTCAATGCTAAGGGATGCGGAAGGAATTGCTAATACTTATCCTCAAATTGATCGGTCACTTCTATATGCGGGATGCATTTTACATGATATGGGAAAGGTAATTGAACTATCTGGTCCTGTAGCCACAACTTATACGACTGAAGGAAATTTGATTGGACACTTAGTTTTAATTGATGAGCAGATTATGCTAGCAGCTCATGAATTGAAAATTGATGAGCATAGTGAAGATTTAATGCTCTTGCGGCATTTAGTTTTGTCACATCACGGCTTACCTGAATATGGCGCAGCTCATCGACCAGTAGTGCTAGAAGCTGAAGTTTTACATAAAATTGATGATTTAGATGCTACAGTTTATGCAATTACTAATGCTTTGCAGCAAACTAAGCCAGGAGAATTTACTGAAACAATTAAGTCACAAGACAATCGTAGATTTTACAGGCCTAAAAATGATGATGCCTTAGATAAAGCACCAAAATTAGAGTAAATAAAAACCAAGGTTAATGATGATTTTAACCTTGGTTTTTATATTATGTAAAAATTCTATTTTGAAAGACTATCTGATGAAACGTATTGAGAAAGAACGTTCTTTAAGTCTTTATCCTTGATAGAAACATCAGCACGCTTAAGTACAGTAGCAATTACGCTTCTCATAACATTTTGATCTTCGGACATGGATTTATAGATTTGATTATCAATTTGTTTCTTGTGTTCCTTGAAAGTACCTTTGGCAGGGTGCTTAATCATTTTAATTACGTGGTAGCCGTATTGAGTCTTAACTGGAGTAGTAGTGATTTCACCAGTCTTAAGTTTAAATGCGGCAGTCTTGAAACTAGAATCTAAAGTAGAATCAGTTGAGTCAAATGCAGGTAATTTACCAGCATCGTTCTTAGTAGCAGTATCAGTAGAATACTTCTTAGCTAGTTTCTTGAAGTCACCGCCATCTTGTAATTGTTTGATGACATCCTCAGCTGTACTCTTCTTTGAAACAAGAATGTGTTGTACAGTAACTTCTGGTTGATAACTCTTCCAAGCTTTCTTTTCTTGAGCTGGAGTAATCTTCTTGATGTGCTTCAAAGCAGCCTCAGTTAAAAGATTAGTCTTTAAGTTATCTTTAAAGGTAGAAGCGGTCATTCCATTTTGTTCAAGAACTGAGTCAAATTGACTACCATATTGCTTCTTGTACTTATTGTATTCTTTATCAACTTGCTTTTGAGTAACGTCTTTGCCGTATTGACTTTCTAGGGCATCAGAAACAATCATGCTGGCAAGAGTTGATTGACCTGCTTGAGATTCTTTCATCTTGTCGTAATATTGTGATTCGGTAATTTTACCGCCCTTATATGTAACGACAGCTTTACCGCCAGAACAAGCAGTAGCACTTAAGGCAATTCCTGCAAAAGCTAAAACAGTAGCTGCTTTTTTCCATGTTTTATTCATAAATTAATTTGCACATCCTTTGCTTAATTACAAATTCAAATATAACATAAAAACTCCCATTATCCCAATGGACAATAGGAGTTTTCTTGATATTTATAAAAAATACTAACAAATCTTAAAATTAAAGTTCATTTTTAATTCCATCAGCTGTGTCTTTTGCTTCTTTAGTTAAATTAGAAACATTTTCTTTCATTTGATCAACTTCTGGTTTAATGGAACTTTGAAAATCAGTTAAGTTATTTTGTATGTCTTTAACTGTTTGTTCAGTTTGTGGTAGATTATTCATTAATTCATTAGCAGCTTGTGTAGCTTGTTTTGTACTGGTAACTAATGAAGAAACATCATTTTTTGTGCCATCTAAAAAGAGACGAACGTCTTCTTTAACTTTATGACCAGTTTGTGGATTTGGGAGAAGAGAAATCCCTAATCCGGCTAAGCTGCCTAATCCTAATCCAATTCCAAAAAATTTCATTAATTTTCTTCCTTATGTTCTTCTTCGCTTGCGCCAGAGTTACTGTCTACTTTTTCTTCATCTTCAGTAGCGTCTTTAACATCATCGCTTGCGTCTTCAAGGTCTTCTTTTGCTTCATTTAATTTATTCTTAACTGCAGCAAAGACACGGTCATGGTCAACGGCTTTAAATGAAGCAGCAGAGAAGGCATCAACTAAATCATGAGCCTTATCTTTGAGTGAAGGGCGGTCAGACACTTCAACATCTTCGTCTTCACTTGGAGTTTCAGTAGTATCTGTTTCTTCAGTTTTATTTTCTTTTTCAGGTTGTTCCATTCTCTTTTCTTCGAGTTCATCATAAATTATCTTAACCCGGTGAACAGAATCAGTGAAATTATCTGCAGAATCCTTAACATCACTTCTAATTGAGTTACCACTTAATGGATTCTTAGCGTATGACAATAAGCCACCTGCAACAGTACCTGTAAGAATTCCTAATAAAAATCCAGACATAATGTATACCTCTTATCTATTCAATAATTTTTAACTTGATAACCACCTTTATTGTACCGCATTAAAGGCAAAATTACTGGTATTATAGATTGTTTTTGATAGCGTTTGCAACCGCTTGATAATCTTCTTCTGAATATTCGTCTGCATTGTTTACGTGAGGAGTAGAAACAGGATCATTTTCGCTTCTACGTGGAATTAAATGAATGTGTGAATGCATGACAACTTGTCCAGCGATTTCACCATTGTTCACTTCAACATTCAATCCTTTAATAGTTGGATCAGACTTCTTAATTGCTTGGGCAATAACAGGGATATATTGTAAAAATCTAGCAGCATCTTCTTGGCTGTAGTCAAAGAAGTTAACTAAGTGCTTCTTAGGAATAATGAGAGTATGTCCTTTAGTTACTTGTGAAATATCAAGAAAAGCTTTGACATCATCGTTTTCAAAAACTGTGTAAGAAGGAATTTCTCCTCTAATGATTTTACAAAATAAACAATCCTTTTCTAATTCTGTCATGATAAGACCCCTTTCTTAATGAAAAGAAAATTTAGTTTAACTTATGTTCATGCTATCATAAATATGTATCTTATTGCAGTAGAGAGGAAAAAGTAATGGCACTTAAAATTGAAAATTTAACTGGAGGATACTCTGGGATTAATGTCATTAAAAATGTAAATTTAACAATTGAACCTGGACAAGCTGTTGGTTTAATTGGTTTAAATGGTGCTGGTAAATCAACGACCATTAAGCATTTGCTTGGATTATTAAGAATGCAAAAAGGCAAGATTATTTTGAATGGGGTAAGCTTAACTGAAAATCCTGCCGAATTTAAAAAGATGGTTGCTTATATTCCAGAAACCCCAATTTTATATCCAGAATTAACTTTGAAAGAGCATTTAGAGTTAGTAATGCTTACCTATAATTTGGATCATGATCAAGCTTGGGCACGAGCAAAAGAATTATGCAAAATGTTTCGTTTAGAAAATAAGCTGGATTGGCTTCCAATTAACTTTTCTAAAGGGATGAAGCAAAAGGTAATGATTGTAACTAGCTTTTTAGCAAATGCGGATTTGTTGGTAATAGATGAACCATTTACTGGTCTTGATCCCTTAGCGGTAGCTAATTTTATTGATTTAGTTAAAGAAGCTGTTGCTGATCAAAAGATGGTTTTAATGACTACTCATGTTTTGGCTGAAGCACAAGAAGCTGTTCAAACATTTGCTGTCTTAAATAATGGCACGATTGAAACTGAAGGTAGTTTAAATGAAATTAGACAGTTTTATGGATTAAAGCCAAGCGATTCCTTTGATCGCTTATATCAAATTTTAAATCAGGAAACGGTGAAGAAACATGACTGATTTAATTAAAAATAGACTCAATAAAAACTTCAAAAAACAGATGCATTATCTGACTTTAGTTTTTAACGATTTTTTTATTTTGGCTTTGATTTTTCTATTTGGAGCTTTAATGTTTTGGTATGCACAAAACATAAAAAAATGGCCAAATAATCTTTGGTTTTATAAGCCTCTTTTAGCCTTAATTTGGACTGCAACTTTGGGAGTTGGTCATTTTGCTACTTTATTTGATAGGGCAGATGAACATTTCCTTTTTAATCAAGATAACGAAATGAAGGCGTACTTTAAGCCTTTATATCTGCATAATATGATCTTACCTGTTGTTTTAATTATTCTGGTATCAGGAATTTTATTGCCTTTTGCGACAATGAGAGCTGGCTTTTCAATTGGTGGCCTGATTTTCATTGTGATTGGTTTGATTGTCAGTAAGAATGTGCAATTTAAATTGATTGTTAGAAGTTTCTATTTTAACAAATATGATTATTACAATACTTGGCTATACCTAGGAATTAATTTTCTAGTCTTGTATCTTTCCTTTTTAGGCCATTATCCTAATCCAATTATTTATGCTACGATAGCAATTGCTGCTTGGGTTGGAGTAGACTATTTGTCACAGGAAAAGATGTTTGACTGGTATAAGGCATTAGATTATGAAGAACGAAGAGTAGATTTACTAAATAATTTCTATAGTATGTTTACTGATGTACCTGATAAGAAAGTACGAATTTCTAGAAGAAAATATTTAGACTTTTTAATTAAAACAACAGATCAAACGCCAAATACTTTCATTTACCAAAGAGTATTATTGCGAGATCCTGAGTACAGTAATTTATTGATTAGAATGATTCTGTTTGCAATTTTATTAATTGCATGCTTACAAGACGCAGGTTGGGCAATTGGTACAGGTGCTTTGATAATTTTCTTAACTCTTTATCAATTGATTCCTTTAGGAACAGTGTATGAGCATAATATGATGTATCATGTAATACCAATTCCGTTTGCTTCTAGAGGACAAGCTCTACGAAAAGTTCTTCAAAAGGGAATGTTACTTGAATGGGGATTAATTAGTTTAGCAATAATAATCTTTTCTCCGCAAAAATTAGAAGCATTTGGTGGAATTATTGCTTTGCTTGCCTTAATATTTTTATTGCTATATTTTTATTTACCAAGTAAAATTGAACAGTTATTTAAAAAAGTTAGATATTAGGTTGTGAAAAAATGAGATTAAGAAATAAACCTTGGGCTCAAAAATTAGTAGCTGAACATCCAGAAGCAATTTTAAACGAGCCGGATCCAGATAAGAAAATTAACTGGGAAGAAAGATTCGAAGACTTTTCTAAACCATTAGCAATTGAAATTGGTTCAGGAAAGGGTCAATTTATTACTACTTTAGCTAAAGAACATCCTGAGATGAATTTTATTGGAGTAGAACTTCAAACAACAGCTGCTGGGATGATTTTAAGAACTAAGCTTGAAGAAAAGATCGATAACTTGCAATTAATGTGTGCAGACGCTGCTAATATTGCAATGTATTTACCGGAAAATAGCGTAGACATTGTTTATTTAAACTTTTCTGATCCTTGGCCAAAGACACGTCATGAAAAGCGTAGATTAACTTATAAGAGCTTTTTAGATAAGTATCGTCAAATTTTAAAGCCAGAAGGACATTTAGAATTTAAGACAGATAATCGAGGATTGTTTGAATACAGTTTAGTAAGTCTTAACAATTATGGAATGAAATTTGATTATGTAAGTCTAGATTTACATCACGCAGATGATGAAATTTTTGAAAGAAATGTTGAGACTGAATATGAACATAAATTTGCAGCTAAGGGTAATCCAATTTACTGCTTGCATGCACATTTTGTAAAATAATTGATAAGAATACTTTGAAAGACAAAAAAGTGCCTAGAAAAATTTAATTCTAGGCACTTTTTTAGTCTAATTATTTACTTTGTAATTTTAATTCTAGGAGTAATTCATTTGTATAATTGACTGCCCTAAAAAATTTAGTAAAGGCTTTGATATGGTTACTGTTATCGACAAAATTGTCAAAAGTAAGAATCTCATCATTAAATTCGTCCATCACTTTTAAAGTATCATCTGAAGCTGATTTTAAGTGGGCAGGTAGCCCATTTTTTCTAGTATTGGTGGTAATTGTAGCTGCGATTTTATGATATGCAGAAATTAATGAGGAAAGTTGGTCAATATTTTTTTCAATAATCATAATCCAATTATCAGGATCTTTTCTAATATCTTGAACCATTTCGTCAAAAACTAAGTGTAATCGATAACCGTCATGGAGTAATTCCTTATTCATATCAACCATTATTTTAATACCTTCTTTCTATATTTTTATTGTAGATCGTTTTTAATTTAAGCTAAAAAATCTGAGACTAGATTTTTGAAATAAAAGGATGTAAAATAATTATAACTTATAAAAAGTAAGAAAAGGTGAGATAAATGGAAGAAATTAAAGAATTAACTCCTGAAAAGTTAAAAGAAATTACCAAAAATGGAAAAGTAGTATTACTATTTTCAGCTACATGGTGCCCAGATTGCCGCTTTTTAGATCCATTTTTACCACAAATTGAAGAAGATAATTCTGATGCAAAATTCTATAAGGTTGACCGTGATGGATCAATTGATGTAGCCAAAGAATTAAATATCTTTGGAATTCCTAGCTTTGTTGTCTACCAAGATGGCAAAGAAATTGGTAGACTAGTAAATAAGGACAGAAAGACTAAAGAAGAAGTAGAAAACTTCCTTAACTCTCTCAAATAGTCTAGGAAAGGAAATTTACTAGAAATGATTATTTCTACCAATAAAACAAGTTACCCTGATACTTTAATTGTGATTTTAGACCAAGATAAAGGTCGCAGTAAATTCACAGAAAAAGATCAAGTTACAAGGGTTGAAAATGAGGATGGAGAAGTTATTGGATTTAATTTCTTTAACGTAAGTAGCTTTTTAGACTACGATAAGCTACCAAATGGTGAAGTTAAACCAACACAAGAATTAGTTGATGCTTTAAACAAGAAAATTGCTGAAGCTGGTTTTGATACTAAGCTAGAAATTGGCAAGCCAACTCTTGTTTATGGTTACGTTAAGACTTGTGAAGCACACCCAGATTCAGATCACTTACATGTAACTACTGTGGATGTGGGTAATGGTGAAGAACATCAAATCGTTTGTGGTGCTCCAAATATTGCTCAAGGCCAAATGGTAGTTGTGGCACTTCCTGGTACTTTAATGCCAAATGGTCAACAAATTTGGCCAGGTGCACTTCGTGGTGTTGATTCATACGGTATGATTTGTTCAGCACGCGAATTAGGCTTAGCACATGCTCCTCAAAAGCGTGGTATTATGGTTGTTCCTGACGACTTTAAAGCTGGCGATGAATTTGAACCAACTAAGTGTGATGAATTATTAGCTAGTGGTCAAATTAGTCTTTAAAATAATACTCTTAAGTAATAACGATTATAAAACCCGGAATTCAACTGAATTTCGGGTTTTGTCGTAAGTTATAGTGTAAAAGTAATCTTAGATTGGAAAAAACATAAATTTTGATTAAAGAAGTATGTGTTGAAAATTTTACTAACGTACCTTTGATGATTGAACGTGGTGCTGATCGAATAGAACTAAATAATGACTTATCTGTAGGTGGGACGACACCTTCTTTTGGCGTAATTAAAAAGACTGTTGAGTATACACATAAACATGATGTTCCCGTAATTGTAATGATTAGACCTCGTGGTGGAAATTTTGTCTATAGTGAGGATGAACTAGAGATAATGATTAATGATATTCAAATATGCAGCTTACTAGGTGTAGATGGAGTTACTTTCGGGTGTTTAACCAGGGAAAAGCATTTAGATAAGAGGGCAATGAATAGATTGCTTTCAGTAGCGCATGCTGGAGACTTAGAAGTGGTGATGCACATGGCATTTGATGAATTAACAAATGTTGAACAAAAAGAAGCCATTGATTGGTTATCCCAAAATAGAATTAAACGTATTCTTACTCATGGTGGACCATTAGATCGTCCAATTACTAATTGTTTTGAGAATTTAAAAGAATTAAATAAACAAGCTAAGGGTAAAATTGAGATCTTACCTGGTGGTGGTATAACAGATGAGAATGTAAATTCTGTTATAGAAACAATCGGGGTCACTCAAGCTCATGGTACTAAAATATTAGGTAAAATTTAGGCTAGTGTAATTTTAAACTCCTTCTGATGAATTATATGTCAGCTTTTATTTGCTAATAGTCTTGCATAATGGTAGAACTATGAATATATGAATCAAAATTCATATGTACTCGACATTTTTATCATGTTATTTAATTAGAAAAAGTGTTATAGTGAAGATGTAAGAAACGGTTTTGGCGCGAATTGATGATCAAAGTTACTTAATATTTTTAGGGTCCAATATAATTAATTTGGTTGAAATTAAAAAATAAAGAAAGTAGGGAGTAAGGATGAGCTAACTACTTTCTAATTAGAACATAACGCTGGGGTATGTTCTTTTTTTGTGCTAAAAATGGTAGAATTAAAGCGAATATTTTGGCATAAACTATGGAGATATTAATAATATGTTAGACAAAAATAAACAAATTTGGTTCATTGGCATTAAAGGAACTGGTATGGCATCCCTAGCTTTAGTTTTGCACGACTTAGGCTATAATGTTGCAGGTAGTGACATTGAAAAGTACACCTTTACTCAAGTTCCTCTTGAAAAAGCTGGTATTGAAGTAAAAAACTTTGATCCAAAAAATATTAAGAGCAATGCAGAACAAGTAATTGTTAAAGGAAATGCTTTTAAGCAAGATAATCCTGAAGTAGCAGCATGTTTAGACAAAAATGTTGAATGGCAAAGCTATCCTGATACAGTAGAAGAAATTGTACAGATGCATACTTCAATTGGTGTATCCGGTACTCACGGCAAAACCTCAACTACTAGTCTCTTGTCCCATGTTTTAGGTGAAGTAGCTCCTACTTCCTACTTAATTGGTGATGGCCGTGGTAAAGGAGTAGAGGGTTCACGTTTCTTTGTTTATGAAGCTGATGAATATCGTCGTCACTTCTTGGCATATCATCCAGATTACCAAATTATGACTAACATTGACTTTGATCACCCTGATTACTTTAAGGATCAAGATGATTATACTAGTGCTTTTCAAACTGCGGCTGATCAAACTAAGAAGGCTCTCTTTGTTTGGGGAGATGACAAGCGTTTGCAAAGTTTAAAGACTGATATTCCTAAGTATACTTATGGCTTTAAGGACACTGACGATTTTCAAGCAGTTAATATTGAAAAGACAACTACTGGCTCTAAATTTAATGTTTTAGCACATGGAAAAGACCTTGGCCGTTTTGAAATTCACTTATTTGGTGATCACAGTATTTTAAACACTACTGCCGTAATTGCAGTTGCTTATACTGAAAAAGTTCCAATGGATGATATTAAGGAAGGTCTGCTTACTTTCAAGGGCGCAAAAAGACGTTTTGCCGAAAAAGATTTTGGGGATGTTTCCGTAATTGATGATTATGCTCACCACCCAACAGAAATGCGTGCAACTATTCAAGCTGCCCGTCAAAAATTCCCAGATAAAGAATTAGTGGTAGTTTTCCAACCACATACTTTCTCAAGAACTAAGAAATATCAAAAAGATTTCGAAGAAATCTTACGTGATGTTGATAAAGCATATGTTACTCCTATCTATGCTTCTGCACGTGAAGCAAGTGGAGATATTTCAAGTGAAGATTTAGTAAATAATATTCCTGGTTCAGAAGTAATTGATTTAGACAACATCGCTGATTTAACTAAGCACAAGAATGCAGTTGTTGTATTTATGGGTGCTGGTGATATTCCTAAGTATGAAGATGCTTATGAAAAGTTACTTTAATTGAATAGTTTTAATTATGATAAAAGGATTGACTAGACTTTTGCAATAAAGTAAAAGATCTAATCAATCCTTTTTAGTTAATATTGAGATCAATAATAAACGAGTTCAAATCTCCACGGTAAGTGGCAATTGAGTATTCTATTTTTTGATCCTTTTTTGTATCTCCATAACTATGAAAGTAAAAAACAGGATCATTTTCCTTAATTTTTAAAGTTTTAGATATAGTTGAAGAAGCTTTTTTAACTTCTAATTTTCTTGTGACATGGGTGACAGGTAAATTTCTTTTCCTAAGTTCATCGTATAAGGATGCTTGTGAAAAATCTATTTTATTTAGATCTGGAACAAGTTTAGTAGGAATATAAGTAGTTACTTCAACAATTGGAACCGTGTCTACATATCTTAGTCTAACTAATTTAAAGACTGAGTCAGAAGTAGATAAGTTTAAAGCACTTTGTATTTCTGAAGTAGGATTAATTTTATCAAAAGAGATCACTTTAGTTATCGCTTTTAATCCCTTATCATCCATTTCTTGGTTGTAACTTTGTATTACATGAGTAAATTCTTGTGTAATCTTGTTTCTTTTAACAATAGTACCTAATCGCTTGCGTTGCTCTAAGAATCCTTGTTGAACTAGATTATGAATTGCATGGTTAATTGTCGGACGACTTGTATTGAATTCAGCAGCTAGTTCAATTTCTTTTGGCAATAAACTATTAAGAGGATAGGTTTGATCGATAATTCTTTGTTTTAAAATAGCTTCAATTTTTTTATATTTTGCTTCAGTCATTTATCTATTAATCTCAATTGTAGTTACGTTGTCATCTTGCATCCGCTGTTTAATAGCATCTTCAGTATCAAAAACTTTTGATTCGATAGTTTGTTGGCCTAATGGAAAAGCAATTGCTGCTCCAGTGTCAATATCAGTATTCTTAAGTTGTTCTGAACAAAACTTAGATTGAACCTGATTGATAGCCACCATTTTGAAGTGGTATTTCTTCGCTTCATCACATAGTTTCTTCATATCTTCATTAGAAGCATCAGCGTGTAAATTAGTATGGTCAATTAAGCGGGCAAAATCATCAATAGTGTATTTCATTTTTAATCCTTCTTTCAAATATGTAATTACATATTATAAATATATAGTAGATCTGTGAAAGCGCTTTGCCAAAAGCTGAAATCTTTAGGCATGTCGATCTTTGGCTATGGACAATGGAAAGGTCGACAAAATTTAAACTTGTTAATAGATGACTATCAACAAAAAGTACCTATTTTCACGAAAAAAGTAGAATCTAAGTAAAGATATTCCCCTATAATTATTTTTTACTTAAGTATTCGATAAAAGAAATCACATTATAGCAGAGATGTGGTTTCTTTTTTTGGTTATATCAATATTAATAAAGAGTTAGTTTGAAAGAAAACTAAAGCAAAGTAGATAATTAAATCATAGAAGAAAAACTGTTAAAATAGTTAAGAGACTAATTTGACAGTTTTTTATTTAAGGAGAAAAATATGGCACAAAAGAAATTACTTTTAATTGACGGCAACTCTGTGGCCTTTCGTGCCTTTTATGCTTTATACCGTCAGCTTGATCGTTTTACTAGTCCAGATGGCCTGCATACAAATGCAATTTTTACTTTTAAAAATATGCTTGACGCAATCATGAAACAGACTAATCCAACTGATGTTTTAGTTGCTTTTGATGCAGGAAAAGTTACTTTTAGAACTGAGATGTATCAAGATTATAAAGGTGGTCGCCAAAAAACACCGAGTGAATTGTCAGAGCAACTTCCGGTAATTCGTGAAATGCTTAAAGACTTAGGAATAAAGAGTTATGAGCTAAAGAATTATGAAGCTGATGATATTATTGGAACACTTTCTAAGATGGGAGAAGATGCTGGGTATACAGTTGATATTGTAACTGGAGATAGAGATTTAACTCAGCTTGCATCTGATAAAACCACAGTATTAATTACTAAAAATGGAGTTGGCGATACAGAAGCATATACTCCAGACCATATGAAAGAAGTTAACGGTGTTACTCCAACCGAATTCATTGATATGAAAGCTTTGATGGGGGATAGTTCAGATAATTATCCTGGTGTAACTAAGGTTGGCCCAAAAACTGCATCCCGTCTAATTCAAAAATATGGTTCTATTGAAGAACTTTATGAACATGTAGACGAAATGAAAAAGTCTAAGCTAAAAGAAAACTTAATTAATGATAAAGATAAGGCATTTTTAGCTAAAAAGTTGGCCACTATTGATCGTGATTCGCCAGTGGAAGTAAATCTGGCTGATACTAAATTACAAGAACCAAATATTGAAGATTTGCGTAATTTGTATGAACGTTTAGGATTTAAAAAATTCTTAGCAGAATTAGGTAGCACGGGTACGACTAGTAGTGAACAAGAGATTGAAAAATACGAATATCTTGAATTAACTAATGAGAATATCGTTGAACTAGATAAAATCAGTGAAAAAGAAGTAACTTTTTATTTAGCAATGCTAGGTGATAATTATCATCTGGCTCCAATTGAAGGCTTTTCTCTAAAAGTTGGTAATAAGATTTATGTATCTAAAGATCCAGTTTTGTTGCAAGAAAATCCACTTTGTAAAATGCTAGAAGATAAGACCATCAAGAAGAATGTTTTTGATATTAAAAGAACTTATGTAGGTTTACATCGACTAAATCTCAAGGCAGAAGGTCTAGACTATGATATGCTTCTTGCTTCATATTTAGTTAATAATGAAAATAATTCGAATGATCTTGGAGAAGTAGCTCATTTATATGACGATTATTCTGTAAAGACTGATTTAGAAGTTTACGGAAAAGGTAAAAAACAAGCTGTACCTGACGATAATGAATTCTTTGAACATTTAGCAGCTAAAGTCGCAGTAATTGAGAAATTAAAGACTCCACTTCTTGAAAAACTAAAAGATCATGAACAAGATGATTTATATGAAACAATTGAAATTCCAGTGGCTTTCGTCTTAGCAAAGATGGAAATTACTGGAATCAAGGTTGAAGCATCCGTTTTGAATCAATTAGGTAATGATTTTGCAGTTAAGTTACAAGAACTAGAACATAAGATTTATCAACAGGCTGGTGAAGAATTTAACTTGAACTCACCTAAGCAGTTGGGGCATATCCTATTTGAAAAATTAGGTTTACCACCAATTAAGAAGACTAAGACTGGTTACTCAACATCTGTTGAAGTATTAGAGCAATTAAAAATGAAAAGTCCAATTGTTTCAGAAATTTTGGACTATCGTCAAATTGCTAAAATTCAAAACACTTATGTTAAGGGCTTGCTTGAATGTATTCAGCCTGATGGAAGAATCCATACTCGTTATTTACAGACTTTAACAGCTACCGGTCGTCTTTCTTCAGTTGATCCTAATTTACAAAATATTCCAACCAGAACTAATGAAGGAAAGCAGATTAGAAAAGCTTTTGTTCCTTCAACAAAAGATGGGTATATTTTCTCTTGTGATTATTCTCAGGTTGAACTAAGAGTGCTAGCTCATGTTTCTGGGGATGAACATATGCAAGAAGCATTCAAGTCAGGCTATGATATTCATGCCCACACTGCAATGAAGATTTTCCACTTGGACTCACCTGATGAAGTAACGCCATTAATGCGTAGACATGCTAAAGCTGTTAATTTTGGTATCGTTTATGGTATTTCAGACTATGGCTTATCTAAAAACTTAGGTATTAGTCGTAAGCAGGCTAAGACGTTTATTGAAAATTACTTTGAACAATATCCTCAAATTAAAAATTATATGGATGACGCAATTAAAAAGGCTCGTGAGAATGGCTATGCAGAAACAATTATGCATAGAAGACGGTATTTACCAGATATTCATTCAAAGAACTTTAATGTCAGAAGTTTTGCGGAAAGAACTGCAATTAATTCTCCAATTCAAGGATCAGCAGCTGATATTATTAAGATTGCCATGATTAATATGCAGAAAAAACTTGATGAACTACATTTAAAGACTAAAATGGTTTTACAAGTACACGATGAATTGATTTTTGATGTGCCAAAAGATGAGTTAGATACAATTAAGAAAATTGTTCCAGAAGTTATGCAGTCAGCTGTCAAATTAGATGTTCCACTAATTGCTGATTCTAATTGGGGTCATAATTGGTACGATGCAAAATAAACAGTAAGTAGGTGATACGATGCCCGAAATGCCAGAAGTAGAGACAGTTAGAAGAACTCTAATTCCTTTAGTTAAAGGAAAAACAATTGCTAAAATTATTATTTGGTATCCAAAGATTATAGTTAATGATCCAGATGAATTCGTTAAAAAATTAACGAATAAAAAAATTTTAAAAATTGATCGTTATGGCAAGTATTTACTATTTAGATTCAATGACGGCTTGACGATGGTTTCGCATTTGCGAATGGAAGGAAAATATCATTTAGTAACTCCTGATCAGCCTAAAGGAAAGCACGAGCATGTGGAATTTGTTTTTACTGATGGAACTGCTCTGCGCTATGATGATGTACGTAAATTCGGAAGAATGCATCTAGTAGAAACCGGTACAGAAAAACAGACAACTGGAATTCGGCACCTTGGCCCTGAACCAAATACTGAAGAGTTTAGTGTGGATTACTTTATTAATGCTCTAAGTCGAAAGAAGAAAAATATTAAGAATACTCTTTTAGATCAAACAGTAGTTTGTGGTTTAGGAAATATTTATGTTGATGAAGTATTGTGGCAGAGTAAAATTCATCCCTTAAGTAGTGCGAAGTCAATTCCTGCTGACAAGATAGTAGATTTATATCACAATATAAATCATACGATTACTGTTGCAACTAAAGAGCGTGGTACTACGGTACATACTTATTTGGATGCTAATGGTGATATAGGTGGTTATCAAAATATGCTCCAAGTTTACGGTCATGCGGGTGAAGAGTGTAATAATTGCGGCACTATTCTAGAGAAAATTAAAGTAAATGGACGCGGAACTACTTTCTGTCCGCATTGTCAGGTGCTATACAAATGACATATTTTTTAGGTTTAACTGGTGGAATTGCTAGTGGCAAAAGTACAGCTGATGAATTTTTTAAAAAGAAAAAAATTCCAATTATTGATTCAGACTTGATTGCTCATAAAATAATGGAAATTGGGCAAAATGGCTATAAAGCAGTAGTAGATTATTTTGGTACCGATATTCTTAATGATGATCAAACGATCAATCGTCGTAAGTTAGGTGGAATAGTTTTTAACGATAAAGCTAAGTTGAAAAAACTTAATGAATTAACACATCCACTTGTCCACCAAGAAATTAAACAACAAATGGCACAATATCGTGCAAATCAAGAAAATTTAGTTGTAATTGATGTGCCCTTATTATTTGAATCTAGCTTTGAAAGTTTATGTAACGGTGTTTTGGTTATTTCTATTTCACCAGAATTACAGATTGAACGTTTAATGAAACGAAATGACTTCACTAAAAAAGAAGCTATAGTTAGAATAAATAATCAAATGCCGTTAAGTGAAAAAGAAAAAAGGGCTACCTATGTAGTGGCTAATACTGGTACAATAGGTGACTTAGAGAAAAAATTATCTGATTTATTACAAGAGATAGGCAGGTAAAAAAATGGAATGTCCAAACTGTCATAAAAATGCTTCAAGAGTAATTGATTCTCGTCCAAGTGATGAAAATAGAGCAATTAGAAGACGTAGAGAATGTGAAAATTGTGGTTTTCGTTTTACAACTTTTGAAAGAGTAGAACGTTCACCTTTATTAGTAGTTAAAAATGACGGAACCCGTGAAGCATTTAATCGCGATAAAATTTTACATGGGGTAATGATGGCCGCACAAAAGAGACCAATTTCAAGTGAACAACTTGATGCTTTAGTTGACCATGTAGAAAATGAAATTCGTAAGCAGGGCCTTAATGAAATTTCATCAAAAGATATTGGTAACTTAGTAATGAAAGAGTTAGCAAACTTAGATGATGTAGCTTATATTCGCTTTGCAAGTATTTACCGTCAATTTAAAGATGTTTCAGGATTTATGGAAGCCATGGAAGATATGATGGCTAAGCATGATAAGGAGTAGATAGTCAGTGTTTGAAAGTGCTGATCCAAAGCAGCCTTTTTATGTGGCTAATCAAGTAGCTGTTAGTGAAGAAAATATAAGGGTCTTAACTACTCTATTTGAACCCCTTGTAGGAATACAAGGAGTAGGATTATATATAACTTTGACAAAAGAGTTTGATGAAGTTCCGTTTGCCAAAGATTATAAAACTTTGTATCAACTTCAAGACCAGACAAATCTAAAATTAGAAGATTTATTTTCCACCCTACATCATTTAGAAGCAACAGGGTTGATTAAGACTTTTATAGGATCAAATCCAGTTTTAGGAGAAACTTTGATTTTTGAAGTGGAAAAGGTTCCCTCAGCTGGTGAATTTTTTCATACATTTTTGTTATCTAGTTTGTTACTTGAACGGGTTGGAAATGTAACTTTTAATCGCTTAGTAGAAAAATTTACACCGCGCACTTTTATTGGATTAAAGGATGCTAAAGAGGTTACTAGTGGATTTTTTGACGTATTTCATCTAAGTGCTGAGAGTGCAATTGATGCTCCGATGGAAGTTAAAGAAGCAGCAGTTGAAGTTCCTAAAGATAATAAGAGTGAAATAAAGCTAGGAAATGAGCCTGTAAAGATTGATTGGAGCTTTTTAGTCGACTTATTTGCAAGCTATCATATTGACAAAGAAGAAGTTTTAAAGCATCAGGTAGAAATTAAACAAATTATTGATTTTTATCACTTAACGGAACAGGAATTTGTGGAAACTTCTCTAATTACTATGTCGGCAGGTACAGATAAATTAAATATGTATGCAATTCAAAATGCTGTTAACGAAAACTTTGGCCTTAATCGAAATAAGGAAATGGTTAGAAAACAGTTGCAGCAAAAGCCTAAAGATGCCGATAAAACAATTAAGAACTTGTCAACAGAAGATGCAGAGTTGATTCGAGCAGTAGATAGTAAAACTCCCACTGATTACCTATATGAATTAAAAGAAGAAAAGGGTGGTTATGTAACTGCTAATGAAAAGAAAGTTATTTATCGTTTGCAGGATCAGATGGGTTTAACACCGCCTTTAATTAATCTAATAGTTCATACTTGTTTTGAATATGATGCTGTCTTAACTAATAATTTAGCAGATCGAATTGCTAATGATTGGCTTCAAAAGAAAATTACTACACCAACTGAAGCAATTGCATATCTTAAGGAACGTAAGAATAAGCGTAAACGTCCATCTTATCGTACTCAGAAGAAGACCGTCCGCAATACAACTGACTGGTCCGAGTATGAAAAGAAAAATCAGTCTAAAAAAACATCGATGTCTGCGGAAGAAAGAAATCGAATTTTTAGAGAATTTGGTAAAAATGAATAGGAAGTGTTGTACTGGTGGAAGATATTTCTGAAGTAATTACACGAATTATAAAGAAACGCAAATTAGGTGAAGATAGCAAAAAAATTGCTAAAACAGCAATAAAGCATCCAAAAGTTCAAGACTTTCTCGCACAGAATAAAGAAAGATTGAACAAAGAAATTGTCCAGGCATCCCTTCCTACAATTTTCAACTATGTTGAACAAATTGAGTCACCTAATCCAGTGATGGAGGGATATACACCTAAACTTTTTCTTAATGGAAAAGTAATTGATATTACCTATGTCCCTACTGAAGCAAGACTGAATTCAGAAGCTAAAAAGCGCGCAGAAAATAGAATTGAACTGATTGATCTACCTGCTAAGCTTCGTCATGTTGAATTAGCAAATGTTGATGCAACTCCTGAACGTGAGAATGCCTTGAATGAAGTAGCAATGTTTTTAGCTGAATTTAAAAAAAATAAGCATATAAAGGGACTGTATCTAACTGGCGATTTTGGTGTAGGAAAAACTTATATTCTAGCTGGTGTAGCTAATGCAATAGCACGACAAGGAAGTAGAGTAGTTTTTCTACATGTCCCTTCTTTTATTGCTAGTTTAGGAAGTCATTTCCAAAATAATAGTTTAAACGATGAGATTGATCGCATTGCTTCAGCTCCGGTTTTGATTTTTGATGATATTGGAGCAGAGACGTTAAGTGAATGGTCACGAGACGATGTATTAGGTGTAATTCTACAAAAGCGGATGGATAATGTTTTACCAACATTTTTTAGTTCGAACATAACAATGGACGGCTTAAATGAACATTTTGCCGAAACTAGAAATAGCGTTGATGAAGTTAAGGCAAGACGTTTGATGGAACGAGTTCGTTTTTTGAGTAAAGAAGTTTTTGTTGGTGGCAAAAATCGTCGAAATTAATTTTAAAATTTTACTTGCATCTATTTGATGAGCTAGTATAATGAGAGTCAATGAAAGACATGATTTTCTTCACTTCAGAGACAGGGGCCTAGTTCTGGAAGCTCCTGATTAGAAGAAAACCCCAATTTCATTCCTGAAATTTTTTATATTTGGCTAGGTACCATTAACGACCTTTAGAGGAATTAATTTTATGATTAATTCGAATTTCGGGTGGAACCACGTATTTTAACGTCCCAGCACTATTTTTAGTGCTGGGATTTTTTATTTGGAGGTAAAAATTTATGAGTTTTTCTGTAACTTTGCCAGACGGCTCTAAGAAAGATTTTGATAAGGCAGTTTCTGTTAAGGAATTAGCATCTTCAATTGCTACTTCTCTAGGAAAAGCTGCTGTTGGTGCAAAGATTAATGGAGTAATGAAGCCTTTAGATTATATCGTTGATGAAGATGTAGACGCAGCTATTATTACCGATAAAGATGAAGAAGGCTTAGACATTTTACGTGCTACTGCAGCATTCTTACTTGAAGCTGTTGCAAAGCGCAAATACCCAGAATTACGTTTGGGGATGCACGAAGCTGATGAAGGTGGTTTCTTCGTAGATACTGATAAAGAAGATCAAATCAAGGTTACTGAATTACCAGAACTTGAAAAGGCAATGCAGAAAGCCATTAAGAATGGAGAAAAGATTGAATATACTTCAATGAAGAAGAGTGAATTGGAAGAAATCTTTAAGGATGACCAATTCAAATTGGATCTTTTGAAAGATGAAGAAGACGAAGTTGCAGTTTACAAGTTAGGTGACTTTGTTGACTTTGGCTTTGATGCTTTATTACCAAACACTGGTAAAATTAAGAACTTTAAGCTTTTATCAGTTGCCGGTGCATACTGGTTAGGTAAATCTTCTAACCCAATGCTTCAAAGAATTTTTGGTACTGCATTCTTCAAGAAGGCTGCTTTAGATGAAGACTTGAAGCGTCGTGCTGAAATTAAAGAAAGAGACCACAGAACTATTGGTAGAGACTTAGACTTATTCTTTGTTGATCCTAAAGTTGGTGCAGGTCTTCCTTACTGGATGCCAAAGGGTGCTACTATTCGTCGTGTTGTTGAAAGATACATCGTTGATAAAGAAGTAGCTGATGGTTATGAACACGTTTATACTCCAGTCTTAATGAACGTAGATGCTTATAAGACTTCTGGTCACTGGGCACACTATCGTGATGACATGTTCCCACCAATGGACATGGGTGATGGCGAAATGCTTGAACTTCGTCCAATGAACTGTCCTTCACATATTCAAATTTATAAGCACCACATTCGTTCATACCGTGAATTACCAATTCGTATTGCTGAATTAGGTATGATGCATAGATATGAAAAATCAGGTGCTTTGTCAGGTTTGCAACGTGTACGTGAAATGACTTTGAACGACGGACACACTTTCGTAGCACTTGATCAAATTAGAGAAGAATTTGCTAAAGTTTTGAAGTTGATCATGGATGTTTATAAGGACTTTGATATTACTGATTACTACTTCAGACTTTCTTACCGTGATCCAAAGAATACTGATAAGTACTACGCAAACGATGAAATGTGGGAAAAATCTCAATCAATGCTTAAAGCAGCTATGGATGACCTTGGCCTTGATTACGTTGAAGCAGAAGGTGAAGCAGCATTCTACGGTCCTAAGCTTGATATTCAAACTAAGACTGCTTTAGGTAATGATGAAACTATGTCAACTATTCAACTTGACTTCATGCTTCCAGAAAGATTTGGCTTAACTTATGTTGGTCAAGATGGTGAAGAACACCGTCCAGTTATGATTCACCGTGGTATTGTTGGTACTATGGAAAGATTTATTGCCTACTTAACTGAAATTTACAAGGGTGCATTCCCAACTTGGCTTGCACCAGTTCAAGCAGAAATCATTCCAGTTAATGAAGAAGCTCATGGTGAATATGCTGATAAAGTACGTGAAGAATTAGCTAAGCGGGGATTTAGAGCAGAAGTAGATCATAGAAATGAAAAACTTGGTTACAAGATTCGTGAATCACAAACTCAAAAAGTTCCATATACTTTAGTTTTAGGTGACGAAGAAATGAATGCCAAAGGCGTAAACGTTCGTCGCTATGGTACAGAAGAACAAATTTCTAAGAGTTTAGATGACTTCATTGCTGAAATCGATGCAGATGTTAAGTCTTACTCACGTGAAAAATAATTAATTTTTAGCTGCAAATAGTTTTTTGCTATTTGCAGCTTTTTTTATGAGGAATATAATTGTTAGTAATTTTAGTAAATGGAGAGATGAAAAATGAGATTACGTTTGTTGCCTTTTTAAATTAATTTAGAAAGGGCAGATACAAAATGAAAATTATAATTAGAGAATATCAAGCTGAAGACTATCATCAAATTGAACGAATCCATGATTTGGCTAGATTGCAAGAGTTAAAAATTGGAAAAGCTGAAAAGTATTTTAAACCTTTAGAAAAAGCTATTTATAAAGAGGATTTATTTAATTCTAAAATTTATGTAGCATGTGATAAACAAAAAATTATTGGATTTATTGCCGTCAAACCAAATATTTTAGATTATATTTATGTTGATCCCGCCTATCAGGGACAAGGAGTTGGGAAGAATCTCATTTCTTATGTCTTAAGAATTATGAAGCGTCCAATAACTTTAGAAGTTTTTCAGGAAAATAAAGTTGCTAAAAAATTATATTCGCATTTTGGTTTTAAAACTAAAAAAATTATTTATCAGCAGTGGGATGGTAATGATCCACAAAAATACTCTGATGAAACAATGGTTTTAGAGAAATAATTCATTGTAGTAATATCTTACTCACGTGAAAAATAACCAATAACTTAAAAAATTAAACCAAGAATTCCGTCTTTTGTAGAGAATTCTGTTTTTTTTTTATGCATGATAAAGCTTTACAAAAGTGTTACTATAATGGTGTAATGTTATTATATTTTATTTTGTGTGAGGTATAATATGAAGAATTGGATAAGTACAAATGAGAAACAACGTTTCGCATTGAAGAAGATTGCAGGTAAGACTGTGTCTGTCTTGATTGGGACAACATTGTTTGGGTTCTACTTGGGAACTAAGACTGAAGTACATGTGGTTAAGGCTGATACAATCACTGATGTATCAACCAAATTAGAGCAAGCAAAACCTGAAACAACTCCAGAAGTAGACACAAAGTCTGCAATAAAAGAGGCTTCAGATAACGTAGCCAGAGATGCTGTGCAAACAACAGATACGACAAATAATAAAGAGCAATCAGCAACGCTGGCTACTCCAATTAAATCATTAGCTCCTACTGTAGCTTCAAATAAAACTAGTGAAGTAAGCGATAGCTTAAAAGTACCAACTGAAAAAACTACTGAGCCGACATCTAACTTAAATACTGAAAATAATCAAAAAGATGCTGTGCAAACAACAGATACGACAAATAATAAAGAGCAATCAGCAACGCTGGCTACTCCAATTAAATCATTAGCTCCTACTGTAGTTTCAAATAAAACTAGTGAAGTAAGCGATAGCTTAAAAGTACCAACTGAAAAAACTAGTGTGCCGACATCTAACTTAAATACTGAAAATAATCAAATTGTTAAGAATTTTCTAGCTGCTTCACTTGTATTAGCTTCAAGTACTAGGTCACTTGCAACTGATCAAGAAGCAGAATTACCTGAATCGAAACAAAGGTTCGAACTTCAACCTACTTCATTTTACAATGGCTTAGTTTCAACAGAAAAAGCTAAAGGTAAAGAAGCTACATGGTTGTGGAAAGCTTTAAACTCTTATTGGCATTCCGATGAAGGATATACGAAGATTAAAGATACATTGAATGATGGAAACTTATATTACTTCGCTGTTTTTGCTGATTATAGTAACGGTGATCACAATTTTATCTTAGTAGCGCGCGATAAAAACGATTTGGATAATCCAACCATTACAGCCAAAATTGTCGATTTTTATAGAGGGGTGAATACTGAAACGCTTACAGTTGCCGCAAATAGCTCTCAAACAAGTACTGAAAGTACTAAGGGTCGCTATACTATTCAAAACTTTGGTAATGGTTCATATTCTGTTACTCTAAATACTGGTACTAACCCTTATGGATTATTACCAGTAATTGATAGGGGCCTTTTGAATCCTGATCTTGCTGGTAAGAGAAAAGGTGAGTATGACGCGATTGCTAAGAGCAAGTCGATTAGTAGTTATTCTAGCTACATTCCTAAACGGCGTACCCAACTCATACGCTATGTAGACCGAGCAACTGGCAAAGATCTTGTACAGCCAATTAAAATAAGTGGCTACGGCAACCAGCAATATCAAGCAGACGATATTACCCCCCCAACTGTTGATGGTTATACTTATGAGGGGTCTTCAGGCTTTGCCACTGATGGACTTAAGTATGGTGATTCAGGTATTCCAACTGCTGGTCATGTTACTGAATTTAGTGTCGGTGAAACCTTTGACCTCTCTGAAACTAGCGATGTCATGGTTAGAAGTACCGTCATTGATAAGTATGGTGATATTCGCTCAGTTGTATACTACAAAGGCAAACCTCTAAACAAAACTGTCGGTACAAGTGGTGTGAGGATCTTAGGAACAAGCGATAGTACCAATAAGATGTACTTTAACATCGATGGTAGGAACTACACGTTTATTAATCCGGTAACCGCTACTGATAATAGTACTGTATACTACTATGCCAAGACTGGTCATGAGCAAGAGAGTACCATGACTGTTCACTATATTGATGTTACCAATAGTGGGATTAATAGTAACTTTATCCCAAGTGACGGTACAGAAATAGATAAATATAAACAATTTTTAACTGGAAACATCGGTGAAAAATACAACAATACTTTAAAAGCTCTTGAAGGCTATCAGATAGTAGCAAAAGATAAAGCAGCTGAAACAGGCACTTACTCAATTGATGCACACGATGCCTATGTATATGTGAAGCAGCAAGACGCCGATAAGTACGAACTGAAACCTGGCAAAGAAGTCAAAGTTGATAA
>NZ_PCYR01000169.1:0-354 GCF_002553805.1 Lactobacillus sp. UMNPBX19 | reverse complement strand
TATCATATGGCGGGTTAGACGCCATTATACTTAAAAATGAACAAGCTGATGCAGATAGAACCATCCAGTTCGTAAACAGTCCCCAGTTTAATCGCTTTGAAATAACTAAATCGTCTCTAAGCGGAAAAAGGGTCTTCATTGTTCCTCGAGCAACTTATGTACCTTACTTTCGTTTTAGTATGCGCTGGACAGGTTTTAACATTAAATTGACTAACCATTCAATTCCTTCAGTTGAATTCTTCAGTGATGCATATGATTATCTGGTTGCTCACCCGCACGTAGAAGAGATTATACTCTCACAAAAAAATAAGGATATTATCGAATTTCCAAGGGACCAAAAGCTATTGTTCTTAA
>NZ_PCYR01000168.1:0-354 GCF_002553805.1 Lactobacillus sp. UMNPBX19 | reverse complement strand
GAGTCACAATTAGCTGAAGTATATCGTGATGATGATGGTAATGTGATTGGTGGGAAAGCACCTTCTGGTCATGAAGTTGAGTTAGTAAAGGAAGAATCATACTTCTTCAATATGAGCAAGTATGCTGATTGGCTACTTGATTACTACAAGACACACCCTAATTTTATTCAACCTTCTGCTCGTATGAATGAAATGATCAAGAACTTTATTGAACCCGGTTTGGAAGACCTAGCTGTGACACGTACAGCATTTAAGTGGGGTGTTCCAGTAGCATCAGATCCAGATCATGTGGTTTATGTGTGGATTGATGCATTATCTAACTACATTACTAAGTTAGGTTATATGTCTGACGAC
>NZ_PCYR01000167.1:0-354 GCF_002553805.1 Lactobacillus sp. UMNPBX19 | reverse complement strand
CAACAAAAAATATCTGACAGTAATTTGGAAAAAATTGTTTTTCAACGAAATGAACGACTAAATCAAATTAGTTGGCCACAAGATGATATTGAAACAAGCGCGCCAACTGCAGAAGAAAAATTGGCAGTCTTGATTCAGATGAATAAAGATATGCGGGTGACGATAACTGAGCAAGGTAATCAGCTAGCAGTTGCTCGAAAAAAATTGCAATCTGTGCAGCAAGAATATCAAGATGGACGACGAATTGCTGATTTATATACACAATTAGCAAAACGACAACAAGATTTACAAGAAAAAAAGACGTTTAAACCAGAAATTGACCAGAAAACAGTTTGGTTGCGCACATTACGTTGG
>NZ_PCYR01000166.1:0-354 GCF_002553805.1 Lactobacillus sp. UMNPBX19 | reverse complement strand
TTCAAGTGAAGCCATGACTTTAGCTTATTTAGGCTTGGATCAAGCAAGTACAGAAAACATGTTGAACCAAATTGATTTTGGGTAAATTAGTTTGACTTTGTTGTCGCCAACGGCGACTTCTAATACAGGTTTTAATGGGGTTAACACAACATAGAATTTATTCTATGTGTAAGTGCGCATTGACCTCGTTTCACTTGGTCTGCTGATAACCATGAAATCAGTTTTTGCCGTTGTTTAATTGACTGTATTTTTAATTCAATTTATGTTTGCACCTAACTAAGATTGTTATGTTTTAAATATTTAAAAAGTGTTGCAGATCCCACTGTTTTAAGCCAATTTTTTTAATCGTTCTGT
>NZ_PCYR01000165.1:0-356 GCF_002553805.1 Lactobacillus sp. UMNPBX19 | reverse complement strand
ATTTCCGAGAAAATGGGAGCGGTGGCCAACAACCGCTACTTAACCGCGATCCGGGACGGGATGGCTGTAATTATTCCCGTTTCAATTATTGGCTCGTTCTTTACAATTTTATTGAATTTACCAATCGATGCTTGGAAAGCATTTATTCAACCCTATGCATCCATGTTGTCAATTCCAATGTACTATTCCATCAGTTTGATGGCGGTCTATTGTGTATTCTCGATTACTTCTAGTTTATGTAAATTTTATGATTTAGACCCAGTTTCTACATCCGTCTTAGCTGAAATGTCATTTTTTATTTTAGCAATTGTTCCAAACGTTTTAAGTGCTAAGACAGCCGGAATGGAACCAGGAAC
>NZ_PCYR01000164.1:0-359 GCF_002553805.1 Lactobacillus sp. UMNPBX19 | reverse complement strand
CGCTAAGGCTAACATTAATAAAGCAACAACTAACGATGCAGTAAACACTGCTAAGAACACTGGTGTTGGAAAGATTAACAACATGAATGTTCCAACTACTTCTGCAACTAAAGATGCTGCTAAGGATGCCATTGATCAAGCTGCTAAGACTAAGGACGATGCAATCGATGCTTCAAACTTAACTGCTGAAGAAAAGGATGCTTTGAAGAAGACAGTTGCTGGTAAAGTTCAAACAGCTAAGGACAATATTGATGCTGCCACTAAAGACGCTGATGTTAAGACAGCGCAAACCAGTGGTGAACAGGCTATTAATGCTGTTGAAATCCCTGCTTCAGTTTCTAAGACTGATGCCATTAACG
>NZ_PCYR01000163.1:0-361 GCF_002553805.1 Lactobacillus sp. UMNPBX19 | reverse complement strand
GCCCTAGGAACAAGAATGTTCCAATTGGGCGTTTTGGATCTTTCAAACCTGAACGTGCCCGACGAATTGAACGCGCAATTGCCGAAACAGCTTCGTCCTGGCCGACAACTCGATTATGCAATACCTTCTCTAAGTTCATTAGGCGATCTTTTTCTGATTTTTCCATCTGCGTCACAGGAACACCTGTTTGCTCAGAAACCACCTCGGCAATATCATGCAGTGATAAGACAAGATCATATTGACTTTCACTATCACCATCATTCGTGGCTTGTGCATCTAACTGCTTGTCAATACGGCGTTTTTGACTCATTTCTTTTTTGCGCAATTCTGCAGCTAATTCAAAGTCTAAACGCTCAATCGC
>NZ_PCYR01000162.1:0-361 GCF_002553805.1 Lactobacillus sp. UMNPBX19 | reverse complement strand
ATTCACTAACATGTACCCATTGGTCATCCATTGACCAAGTGCAGTGGAAATTTTAAAATCTGCCATAACTTGTGGTAATGCCGTATTCATTAATGTTTGATTTAAAAAGCCCAGAAAAACGCCCACCATTAATATTAACAGTACACCACGTTCCTTTTTTGATATCGTATTCACACCCACACTCCTATGTTATTAAATTAGTAATCCTTTTGTTGCCACTCTAATTCGAATTGTGTCACAAATTCATGCATGAGTTTGTCCCTTTTCTCACCAATTCGCTTGCCCTCATCTGTATTCAAATAATCTTTTAGCAAAAAAAGCTTTTCATAAAAATGATTCATAATTGTCTCACCATCTGCCT
>NZ_PCYR01000161.1:0-362 GCF_002553805.1 Lactobacillus sp. UMNPBX19 | reverse complement strand
TGACCAACGGGTTGTATCTAGTGATGAATCCGGCTAATAAGGTTCAAGCACTGATCGTGATTTTAGTGGCGGCTACGTTAGGCGGGCTCTTTTACGTAGTTTGTGTCCTTAAAAGTCGCTTAGCTGATGAAATTATCGGCGGACGTGCTGCGGGCTTACGAAGAATGCTTAAAATTAAGTAGGGGGGATCCTGTGCGAGTTGATAAGTTTTTGCACGATATGAATGTAGGTACTCGAAGTCAGATTCGGAAATTAATTAAGGAAAAGGCCGTTTTTGTTAATGACGTGGTGGCTAAATCTGGACGGGTGAAGGTTGACCCCGTGGTTGACCAAGTTCGTTTGGGAGAACAGGTGATTACTTA
>NZ_PCYR01000160.1:0-371 GCF_002553805.1 Lactobacillus sp. UMNPBX19 | reverse complement strand
AGCAACAGTGACACGGGAAGTGATTCTTTATGCACCTACTGGGGAAATCAAATCTGTGGGTGAATGGTCTACTGCTAAGTGGGAAACATACTCAGCTCCAGAATTTAAAGGTTACACTCCAGACAAAGCACAAATTGATGAAACTACTGTGAACGATGACACTCAGGATACAACTGTTGAGATTAGCTATACAGCTAATGAGACCCCAAGGCAAGAAACCAAGGACATTACTCGAACAATTATTGTCCACACGCCAAACGGAACTGACCAAACAGTTAAACAAACAGCAACAGTGACACGGGAAGTGATTCTTTATGCACCTACTGGGGAAATCAAATCTGTGGGTGAATGGTCTACTGCTAAGTGGGAAA
>NZ_PCYR01000015.1:0-49199 GCF_002553805.1 Lactobacillus sp. UMNPBX19 | reverse complement strand
CATATTATTACATCAAGACTAATAATATGATCTAATTTAGTTAATTATTTCTTACTATATACAAACAGAAAAAAGCGTTACACATACAAAAACCAGATAAACTCTATAGTTATGCAGATTTTCAAGACGACTTAAGAAATGCAGTCGATAACTGTACCCTTGTAAAAATAAATACAGACGGCTACATGGTTGATCCAAAAACACATAAAAACATTATGCGTTTTATGGCAAGACCCGGCGGAGCCGAAATAAACGGCAATAGAATGCACGGTGGCGACTTAACCGGCCAATATGTTGTCGACGGACCAGCAGCCGATACAATTTCGTATTCGTATAACTTCCATAAGTTTACGCCAAAACAGATGCACGAAATGGATCCATATAATTCAATCGGCCTTACGCAAGGCATTACTACATATGTTTAACGGTTTAGCGCAGCAATAATAAAAACTACTTCTTTCTTATAATTTTTAGCAAACGATATTAATTATCCGAAACAAAAAAGAGCAACGTAAGTTGCTCTTTCTCCTATCTAATCTTCCATTTCCTTGTTTAAACTAGGATGGGCGGTATTGTTCATTACTATGAGCCTGTGTATCCCTCATAGCGGCTTCTAGTATCTTCATTCTTAACTACTTTACATTTTAATTCAGTAGTATTTTAAGTACGTAAGTAATAACACCAAAAACCAGTTTTATATCCATCTTTATCGAAGAAATTACTAGTTATTCCCTTGGTATAAATCGTATAACTCATATTTTCACCTATTTAGTCTACATTGTTTCTAATAATTCAATTATACTCCGTGTTCACGCTGTGCACACAAAAAAACGGGCTTAAAGCCCGTCATATCAACCTTTATTCTACGCTCTGAGTTCATTCACTCTAAAACGTGTGTAGATTATGTGCATTGTTTTTCTTTATACAAAAAAATTAACCTTAACTTATCTTCGTAAAACGTTGATAAATCAAGGTTAATCAATAAAAATGAATCTTTATAATGCTGACTAAAGGATTCGAACCTTCGACCTCATCATTACTAGTGACGTGCTCTGCCAACTGAGCTAAGTCAGCGTTTCTCACAACGTTAACTAGTATAGCAGATGATGTTGGAAAAAGCAAAACTTTTTTACAATAAAATTAATTACTTAATTAAAGATATATTTATTATTTTTTTACTAATATCATGATATTCTAATATGAAATCATTTAGGAGTTAAAACCATGAAATATTTACACCGCACTAATTTAAATACTTCTTCTTCCTCATCTTCCACTTCCAGTGGAACATGAGTGATTTTGTGTGGCCAAATATTTCCAAAAAAGCCTAGATTCGCTTAATCACTTTTATAGCAGAGTGATTTTTGTGAATCTGGGCTTTTTTTCTTTTAGAAAGGATTATCAAGATGAAACAACAAAACCATCTTAAGCGTTCATTAGGCTTCTTTTCAGCTATTTCAATTGTTATTGGGACAATCATTGGATCAGGTATCTTTTTCAAACAAGCCTCAGTTCTTCAAAGTGCTCATAATTCAACCTTAGCTATTAGTGCTTGGATCTTTGGTGGTGTTATTACACTAGCAGCTGGTTTAACAATTGCTGAAATTGGAGCTCAAATGCCATATACTGGCGGATTATATGTTTACATCGAGAAGTTATATGGTCGAATTCTTGGTTTTCTAGCCGGATGGATGCAAGTTATCGTCTATGGCCCTGCAATTATTGCAGCCGTAGGTGGTTTTACCGGTATTCTTATCGCCAATTTCTTTAATCGAGATGATTCCTGGCGCATTCCTCTATCAATCGGGTGTATGCTTTTTATCACTATTATTAATTTTTTAGACAATAAGGTAGGAGCAGCATTTTCTGTTATTACTACAATTGGAAAAATGATTCCGATTGCTGCAATTATTATTTTTGGTATCTTTTGGGGTCAAAATAACGCCCTCGGTCAGACTATCGCTGACGTTAAACAAAGTAATGGCGGATTTGGAGTTGCTGTGTTAGCTACCTTGTTCGCTTACGACGGCTGGATTTTAATTGCGAACTTAGGTGGTGAAATGAAAAATCCTCAAAAAGTCCTATTTAACTCCAAAAGGAAAATTTCCTATTGTTGCTACTATTTTTATCACCGTATTAGCAACTTTAATGCTAGTATCGTTCGATCCTGATCGCTTATCAGACTTATGTGTCTTTACGATATATTGCTTTTATATTTTGGCCTTTTTCGGCATTTTTAAATTAAGACGAGAAAATTCTAATCGTCCTTTTAGTACTCCACTCTATCCTTTAGTACCAATCGTTGCAATTTTAGGTGGATTATTTATCGTTGTCAGTGAACTATTTAATGATCCTGCTGGTGTAGTTCTATTTTTAGGAATAGTAGCTGTTGGCCTACCTATTTTTTACTATCTTAAGCGTAAGGAAAAATAAACAGAAATAAGGCGATAGAAATAAATGAAAATCATGATTAGCATAAAAAAAGACGCTAGATAAACTAGCGACTTTTTTGTTCTTATAGTGCTGACTAGAAGCGCACGGGTTCTAATCATTGATTCCTTTAATATCAACGCTCATAATATTCACTTATTTAATTCATGTTCCATTTGTTGGAACACAAAACTAATTTAACCAAAGTTGAGTCATTTGCTTATTAATACTAGGATCTACTCCAACATAGGTATTCATAAACATTTGTAAAGAGTGACCCATTTTTTCAGCTGCCCAAGTAAATGACATACCTGGTACATTAGCCAAATGAGTACAAATTGAATGCCTAAATGAGTACAAACTCATTCTTTTATCTTCTGCCTTAATGTTTAAGCGGTCACAAATGCTTTTTAGCATATCATTAATACTTCTTTGATTAATTGGCTTATCATTAAACGCGCTTTTATAATCATGAAGATTAATAAAAATTAACCCTGAAGAATTATCCAAATTGTATTCCTTCAAAAAGTTAGATTGTTTTTCTTGATACCGTTTAAGCAAAATAATAACTTCTTGAGGTAACGGTAATACGGTTCTCGAATATCCCTTAGGCCGTGCTTTCAAGCTCCCTGTAAAATCATTCATGTAATCTGACCAACTATTGTTAATTTTTAAAGTCCAAACATCATCTTTATAGATAATATTGTCATACTTTAATGCTTGTAACTCGCCAACTCGCATACCAGTATAACTTTCAATTAGAATTGCTAGCTTACTTCCCCAATTAATAACCGAACTATGCTTCAAATCACTAATAATTAAATTTCTGATTCTTTTTAATTCATCATTAGTAAAGATCCGCCAATCTTTTGAAATTGTAAAATCACTTTGACGAAAGAATACTTTTAATGGACTCTCAGGAACAGGATTTTCTTTAATACTCTTTCCCTCAATTGTATTAAAGAAATTTCTCATATGAATTAGCCTTTTAGCAATAGTAGAAGACCTGCTAACAGTTACGTTATGTTTATTTACATAATCATGAGCGTACTTAGACACTAATTGCGTAGTAATTCCATTAATTTTGGCGTTTCCAAAGTAACTCTTAAAGGAATTAGCTGAATCTTGCCAAGCTTTTAAAGTTACCGGACTAATTGAATTAGCACGTTGATCAACATACTTTTGAAACTCATCAGCAAAGATTGCCTTACCGTTTCCTAAGTTTAATCCCGCTTTATACTCATTCCACATTTGTGATTCAAGCTTTGCTGCATCTGCTTTGTTTTTTGCATATTTAATTGGAAAATTAATTCTTTTTCCAGTTATTTGATCACGTGGTTGAATTCTTACAAGATAAACTTTTTTTGAATCTTTATTTACTTTCTTTATCACTTTTCTACCTCTAAATTTATAAAAAAAGAGGCAAAACAAAGTTCGCCTTCATTTTACCTCTAAGCTTCTATTTTGACCAAATTTTTTCTTGATGATAGCCTGCTTTTGTCAACCAATCTGTGACTTCATCTAAAATATAATATTTCCGTCCACCAGAAATTTGATGATATGGCATACCATTTTTTAAAAACTTGTAAAATAGCGTTGTACTAATATTCAATGCTTCACGTAGTTTCTTACCGTTTAAAATCAATTGATTCATTTCGTATTATCACCTATAATTCAGTTGGAAAAATATTTACAAAAGTCTAAGCATTATCTTGATCGTCTTGCTTAGATTTTTTTGTTTTTAAGCGTTTTTTGATGAAGTGCTTAGTAATATGAAGCGGTTGAATACGTCTTAAAAGTTGCTCGACCGTATCCACTCTCCGATCATCAACGAAAATATACTTGTAGAAATCATCTGGTGAATAAGGTGTTGTAATGATAATTTCCTCAGCATTTAACTTCTTATCATGATAGCGACTTGGCGCAGCCTTGTCGTGTTGATAAGGATCAAGAATTCTAAGTAAGTCTGAATAATTAAAGTCGCGTGGTCTCAAGTCATTTAAAATGATGTAATGTTCACCATTATAGTCTTGAAAATAGTCACGGCTACTACCGAGAATTGCATACTTCTTATTTCTCAAAAGATATTCTGCAAAACGAGTCTTACCTACACCTGCCACACCGTACAGCCATAAGACTTTCATGCTCTTACCTTTGAAATCTTTAAGCCATTTTTCATGCTCTTTTTCTGCCCGTAGTTCAGTAATCTGATCAATTAACTTTTTACGCCTTGCAAGTTGAGAAACTCCAATTAGTTGTTCCAACTCGTCATAAGTTAATTTACCTTCTGCATACTGATCGACCAAAGAAGAAATGTACTTAGGGCTTTTAGTAATCTTAGCTCTGATACTCTTCATTCTCGCTGGAAAATCGAAAGAAGCTACAGCCTCACTTGCCTTGTAAACGTGTTTCCCTTGCTCTCGTGCTTCTTCAGTTTCGTGAAGTAAGTAAGAGTAAGCATTGGCAATTCTGCCTTTCCACACATCTACATATTGAGATTGGTCTTTAAAGAGATTCGCCACAGTACTAACTTTTTGCGGGTTTTCATACTTTAATACCGCATGAATATGAGGCCTGATGATCTTACCATCTTCATCTTTTTTTGGATCTTTATCATGATTAATATAGACCCATTCCAGCGCCCCTGATTTGTTCAAAATATCGCTTAAATCATCTTCTTTTACTTTGAGATGATCTAAGTCTTGCACGTACATGAATTGGCGCGCGCGTGGTTCTTTCTTCATGAAAAATACCTTCTAACTAACAAATAAAATTATATTTATCTAAAAGCTCTTTTAATAAATCTTCTAAATCGTTGTACGATAAATCAACTTTATGTAAAGGTTTAGAAACTGTCTTGTACTTCTCGTAATAATACAAAGGAACACCTAATCGCTTAGCCGCGTAGAAACTATCCTGTTCTTCCACAATTTTTAAGTATCCTGCCTCAGGTTTTACTACAATTAGAGGTAATGGTTTATGCTTATTTTGGTAAGCATAAATTAAATAGTTAATGTGTTCTTGATCGTACAAAGAATCATCAACTGCACTAAATTGGTTGTAATCCGCTGTTTCATAAATCTTTGAAACAACTCTAGTTTTATTTAAATTTTGTTTTTCCATAAGGTTTTCCTCGTTTCTATTACCTTTTTAGGGCTTGTCTTTCTTTCAACTCTTTGTGCACAGTTTGCACAGTTTATGACAACTAGAAAATAACAAGCCCACTAGTTGTCATATATAGTTTTTCATGCAACGCACACATAAATAGCTTGTTTTTTTATGCGGCGCTGTCCCTCTCGCCCTTGGCGGGCGGCGGGCGCGCCGCGTTAAATGAATAGTTAATCATTTTTATTCATCCTTTCCTTCATTTTTGCTGCTACTTTTGCCTTTGAATAATTCGCAGTAGGTCTCGTACAATCCTGTAATATCTCGATCACGATAAACCCTTTCAAGATTTCCCTCGTACCATTTTTTAGCTTCTTCAGTTGAAAGAGGCACAAGATCGGCACCCGCTGCATAAGGTCCGTTACCTTCGACACGTTCAGCATATTTACTTGCTGCATTGCCTTCACCATATAAGAAGAACTTACCTTCAGATGTTCGATAAAGTCCTTCTTTGAAGTAATTAAAGTCATTAACTGGATAATCACTTTCATAATCATCAATTAATTCAGCATTATCTGAGTCGTATAAAATACCGTTATAAAATCTCTTCATAATAAATTTGTCCTTTCGTGAGATAATTTCTTTTCCTGTTTACATATTCATCATACCTTGAGCGATTGAGAACAATCGGGGGCCTTTTGTAGAAATTTTAGGAATTAGTATTTATTGATACATCAAGCTTTTAAGGATTTAAAACATTAGCTTGAAGAAAAAAATACAATTAATGCAGAAAAAAGCACCAGCCTAGAAAAACTGGTGCTTCAAATCTAAACGCGTGTTCCTTCTACAACGTAGTAATTAGGGTCACTATTTTTATAATTAGATAAAGTAAAAACTCCATTATTCATACGATAAATTTTCTTGACAACTTTATCCCAAATTGCATCAAGTTGTGCTTGACCTTCAGGAAATTCAGGAATTCGAACTTTTACTTCAATCTTATTCCAATTCAATTTAACTTTAGATAGCCTGATATAAGAATTAAACCTATAGGCTTCCATATATTCTGCGCTTCCCTTAGCAAGGGTATCAAGCGGTTTTTCCATGAATGCAGTTAATTGCTGCTTCTGCATTAGAGCCTGGATATACCAATGAAATTCGTGAGGTGTTATAGTCATAGAATCTTCTCCTTACTACTTAAATAATAAGTTGGACATAATAAGGGCAGAACTTGATAAGGATGTTCATCGTCAATGACCTGAATCAAACCAGTTCCCCGACCTAATGGAATCACAATTCCTTCGGGATCTAGGTCTGGGAAAAGAAACTGTGTTGTTTTACGATTAATATTGCCCAACTGAACCAATACGTTCATTTGTTCGCGCACTGATGTTGGAATGCTATTATGATCAAAACGTTGACTTACCAATATTAGGTGTACACGAGTTGCACGCCCTAACAATGCAATTTGTGATAAAAGAGCAAAAAACGTATCTTTAATATTTTTATTAATACCTTCCGAAAGCGCCAAAACTTCGTCAATTACCACTGTTACATGTTTGAAAGTAGTACTTGGGTTGTTAAATAATACCTGTTGCCTCTTGTGGATCAATTTTAAACATTCACTTAATACATCATTAATTTGTGCTACAAAGTCAGATTTTGAACGATCTGTAGCAGGATAAATAACCTTAACGCCATTAGCCTTAGCCCATCTGCTGGGTTCATCCATTTTGGGATCAATTACTGTTAGAGTTTTGAGTCCAATTTCACCATGCACATTTTCATCAATATGCTTTAAGGATTCCAAGAGATAGGTTAGGAAATAAGACTTGCCACTACCAGAGGTTCCAGCCAAAGCAATTGAAGTGACACGGTTATAGTCAATACTCAAATTTTTCATAATTTGAATCTTACCGCCATTCTGGGTTGCAAAATCCTCAAGATTAGTAACTATCAAACGTCTTGGAATTCCCACTTGCCATGGAAAATACAGAGCACGTTGAACATGAATATTACGTGTACTAATCGGTACAAAGTATGTTGTATTTTGTTTCAAAAGTGTATAGTTCGGATAAAGTGCAACATTCAAAATCTTAAAAATGTGTTGATACAAGTTATCATCGATTAAGTATCCCGCGGGCATCCGCGGAATAAACTTAATCCCACCTTTGTCTAACTCAATAGAAAAACTGTTAGTATAACTACTCTCGCCTTGCATGTCAGAACCTAGCGCCATATCAATGCTCTGAGTAATATACTTTTTAAGTTCATCAGTATTCATTTTATTTGACTTCTTTCACGTCATCAGCCTTGAAATAAACATCATATCGCATTTGAAAAGCGGTGATGTTGTCAAAAGTCACGACTGACATGTAACGAGGTAAGTTCACTTTCTTAGGGAACTTCACTTGGAAGTATTCTGCACCTTCCTGAGTAAAGCCAGCTTTGTAACTAATGATTTTATCTGTAGGCTTACCATCTTCCCAGACGTATTGAGGTGTTAGTTCAGTACTCAAAGAGTAAATTGGCTTACTCTTATCTAAGTTTTCCCACACAGCCTCAACATTGTAGCTTGTACCATTGCTTTTTCTTTTCATGATTAATTACTTCTTTCTTTTATAATCTAATAAGAAGGTTTTCTTTTCCTCCTTATGCTTAATATTTTGAACCAGATAAAAAAGAAAAAATTTAAAAATATAAAGAAATTTCTTCCTTGATTTGATAGGCTTTTTAAGAACTATCAAGAAAAAATTTGAAATTATGTAGAAAAAAGGGCACCAAGATTTTTCCTGGTGCTCTATTTTCTGCAGTACCATGTAAGTGGATTTTGCAATTTAATGTCATACTCTGAATACCCTTTACGAATTATGAAAGTATCATCATATTTTACTGTATGAAGCTCTCTCAGACAATAATCTTTAATATAAGCAATTTGATTAAAGCTTGAGTATTTTTGCTTAAAGCTATTTTGAAAAATAATTTCCGTTTTGACCTTGTTTAAATCATAAGTTAGCTTCTCCTCAAAAGCTTGATTGAAATGAATTTTAAAAGCCTCAGCAAAATCGTCGTAGCTATCAGCAGCAAATTTCTCGATTTTCTCAACAACTTTTCGAGTAGAGTCATACGTTGTGTTATATAAATTGTTATCAATAATTTGAATAATACAATTCTTAGCATTTTCCAGGCTCTTACCTTCTAGATAGTCGGAACTTTTCTGAATTTGCAATTCTTTTAAAGTTTTATCCTTTTGACTTCCATCACTGATTTTGGCTAATTGTTTACTATAAAGAACCTCATCATGCCTTGTAAATTGAGGTCTACTAATGATGTACTTCTCTAATAAGTTCATTAAAGCATTAATGCTTCCTCGATTTATTAGATAAACCTTTTTACCTCGATTTTCTTGGATATAATCAATATTATTTTCTTTCTTAATAGTCGAAATTATTTTCTTTTCAAGTGCTAATTTTGCCAGTTTATCAACATCTTTTTTACTGTTATGTAAGTGCAATATGTACTTTTTATCAATTAAATCAACTAACTCTTTGATTGAAACATAATCTTCACGATTTTCTATAGTACTTACTTGCATGTCTTTCGCCTCTTTGAAAACGCAAAAAAGGCAGCTAAGCATTTCGCTTAACTGCCTTTTAATTAACTATTTTTAAATTTGGATAGTTCCTTTAGGAACTATCAAGAAATTTTGCAAGATTGTATAAAAAATAAGATATCAATATTTTTCTTGATATCTTAAAAATTATAACAATACCACTCAAGTGGATTTTGTAATTTACGATCATATTCTGAATATCCTTCATACACTATTTGCTTGCCACGAATTTTAACAGTATGTAGTTCCCTCATAAAATAGTCTTTAATGTATCTATCTCTACGAAAGAGAACCATCTTATTATAAAAAATATTTTTACAAGCTATTTCTACCTTCACGTGTTCGAAATCGCGAGTAAATCTATTTTTAAAATCATCATCAAACTGTTGATATTTCATTAGATCAGGTTGTGCTTTCTCAATATCAGAAATTAAATCATATGAAAAAACACTAAGATCACAATCCCATAGTATATCGTCAACATCATCAAATTGTTGCTTATTTAAACGCTCATCACTATTTTTTACTTGGATTAAAATATTGTCTTGATCAGCTTGATCCTTAGCAATCTCTGCTATTTGCTTGCTTTGAAGTTCATGATCACGATCTTTAAGCGCCTGCAAATTCATAATGCTAGATTTTGAATAAAAATAGTTATGTAATGCAAAATCAAGGTTCATAAGACCACGTGAATCAATTAACAACTCTTCTGTGCCATCTTCATTGGTTTGATCCAAATAACTAAAACCATCTTTATTCACTTTGTCTTTAACAGTAGAGGTGATTTTTTCTGTTAGATCTTTCATCATTTTTTTATCATGTTCACTCACTTTTTCCCCCAAGTATTCTCTTAAGTATTCTGGATCAAAAATTTCTTTACTTTCAAAAAACTTATATTTCATATCGAGTTTATTGATTATTTGATCAACCGTAATATAGTAGTTCTTATTCATTTCATAGCGTTTAATAGCCTTTTTTTCATTAGTTTGTTTTTGAGTCATTTTAAGTTTCTCCTTAATTAAAAACAAAAAAGGCAGCTAAGCATTTCGCTTAACTGCCTTATTACCAAATATAATTTTTCCTAGTTGTTAGCCATATACATTACGGCATTTTCAGCTATAAGATACTCAAAAATTTCATCATCATCCAAAGGATATTTGTCCCATTCAACATCGTCATCTAAAGGAATATCAATATATTTTTCTTCATTAGTTTGCTTTTGAGTCATCGTAAAAATCTCCTTAATTAAAAATAAAAAAAGAGGGGGTAGCCAGCATAATGCTTAGCTACCCCCCGATACTGATAGTTTTGTGTAACCGCTTTACTAGCGGGAGAACAAAAAAAGGGACGCTTCTAAATGTAAACTTCGTCCCTTTTTCCTCTTTTTCGCTTGGATGCTACGTTTTCGCAGCTCCCCGATTCCTATGTGGTCTCGCGTTGCTCGATCATTATAATCTCAAATCTCCTTTCAGTCAATAGTTTTTTTTTTTTTTACAAAGAAATTGGGGACAAGAGAAAAAAAGCAATGGAGAAAGAGAAAAAAGAAGTTTTGCAGTGGATGAATGCACTAGAGATATCCAAGAAGATAAAGAAGAAGTTTTGCAGTGGATGAATGCACTAAAGATATCCAAAAAGATTATGATAAAAAGTCTTGCAACGACCAAAAAAAGGTCGCACTAAAGATATCCTTAATAAATAATTATTTTGTTAACTTATGCTTATCTGCCATGAATGTCATCTGCTAACAAAATAATTATTTTTGAATGTCCCTTTTCTTCTGCAAGTTTTGGATTCTTGCCCAAGTATGGATCAAGCTTAGTATCACGGTAAGTGTTACTCTTTGAGTAGTAGCCGTGATCGGTGTCAACACCAGTAAGCTTACCTGCATTTGAGCCCAAGGCATTTTCATGATAAATGCCATTACCCCAAGGAACTAGATAAGACATATCTAGTTTGTTAGGCAACTTACCATGTACTTTAGGTCCACCGCCTTTTCCTCCAGATTTCTTAGAAGGACCAGGCTTTCTTTCAGAAGTACCAAGCGGTGTAGCTTTACCACCTGAGCCACCTTGTTTAGCTCTCTTTTGCATTTCACTACGTGAAACTGCGAGAACTTCTTCAGCGGGTGCAATTACAGGTCCAATGACTCCGCCTAGTAAACCAGCTGTTCCGATTAACATCGAAGCCTTTTCTAATTTACTATAAAGTGAAGTCTTATGGTGCGTCTTGCCACGTACCCGCGGTTTGGTTAATACTTTATTAACCAAATGTATCACTTCTTTCTATAACGTTATAAAAACAAATTTGTCGATTTGTGAAACAGAGTTTCTTCGTTTCACATCTACTATTTTATAGCAATTTTAAGTTTGTGAATAAAAAAGTTGAAGAAGTCTAAACACTGTTCTAAGTAAGAAGTACATATGCTTTAATATTTCACAAAGTAGCTAAATTTCCATCTTATTAATGCACTTTTATATGAAACATGCACTCTAAATTAATCCACGATTTCTTATTTTTTCTTCCCCGATTTTTTGTTAATTTTTAACGCCTAAAGTGTTTTTCTTAGGCACTTAAGCCTACAACGTCCAAAAGGCCTTAAATTATAAAGTAAATTTTTATCCCGGATTTACAAAATACATATTCAATATAACAATTTTACTTTCATCAAGAAGAGAATCTAATCTTTTACGATGGTTTCTCTTTTTTTGTTTATGTCTCACTATTATTTTTTTACAGTAGACGTTACCCATTAAAAAATTTAATAAAATTAACCTTGGTTTATACTGATAAACCAAGGTTAATTATGCTTAATAATCCGGCTTTATTAATTTAAAAACTTTATGTTAATCTTCTAGTTAGAGTTTTTTAATATTACTTTATTTTTTAATTCATTTATAGTAATAGCTAACGTTAGAATTCCCATACACAAAGGATATAAAAAATTAGAAGTAGTAGATTCCCCAAATATCATTGGTCCTACAATATTCTGTAATTGTCCTCCCAAATTTATAGCACTTAAATCCAAAGTCAAATATTGAGATCTACTAAATTCAACCATATAAACAGCTAGAGCTGCAGAACTAAATAACTCAGCTATTATTTGAACAATAACTAACAATATTAGTAATATTAAATAAAACTTTTTTGTATTATTAATGTTAGAAATAACTATTCCAAAAAATGATATCCCTAAACAGAATCCAGAAATAATCCAAAAAATATCATAAACTTTCTTTTGAACGGCAATTTTATTTACAAAACCTTGAAAAAGAGCAATAACAATAGTATTACATACAAACGCAGTAGGTGCCATCCATGTTAAGTTAGTAAAGTTTTTTACAACTAACAAAGGAATATAAACGTTTAGTAAAGTCCTATGAAATGAAAAAATAAAGTTTTCAATAATCAAATTAAATCTTTTTTTATTTATTAAGGAACTTTTAATTGCTTTAAAAGATGTTAATGGTGAACGCTTAATATTAGCTGACGTTACATCAACATCTTTTAAAGCATAGTTATAAATTAAAACAACTAATATAAAAGAAAAAGCATTAATAATCAAAGCTATAAATAAATTTAATTTAAAAAAACTTATTATTCCACTTATACCAGCACCGATACCATATCCCAGATTAGTTGGTAAAGCCATATTTCCCATTAAAATCGAAGCTTTTTCTTTACTCAACGGTGCAACTATTAAACTTCTAGTTAAAGAGGCTGCGGATCGATCAATTATTCCAAACAAAGTCATAAAAATTAAGAAACTAATATTTCCTTTTATCCCTTGCCATAACAACATTCCAAATGCTCTTAATATATAAGATACCGAAAATATTCTTAATTTTCCTAATCGATCAGCAAGGTATGCAACAGGTACGGAAGCAACCATGCCAGATATTGCTGATAAAGTCAGCCCTATTCCTATCAAAGTTGCACTGACATGACTATTATTCAAAAAGAAAATAGTTGAAATACTAACGAACGAACCTGTTCCTAAAGAATCTACGCCAGAAGCTAGTAAGGCAGCTCGCTCAATTAATCTTTCTTTATTTATAGCGATCATTTTATTTTGCCACAAGTTGGACAATCTGAAAGTTTAGGGATTGGAATTTTATAATAATCATTTGAAAAACTGGATGCGCAAAGCAGATATCCACGAGCTAAATCTCCTTTTTCCAAGATAATCTTCAAAACTTCATTAGCACCCATTACACCAGCAATACCAGTTCCTATACCCCAAACTGCTACTGGTCCTCTACGACTTTCAGCTAAATCTGGAAATGCACATTGTAAACACGGATCTACTTTAGCATCAAGCATAGTCAGTACATAACCATAGCCATACTGTGCAGAAACATGTACCATAGGGATATTATTATCTACACAATATTTATTGACCATTAAACGTTGTTCTGGACCATCTCCACCTTCTAAAACAATATCATAATTAGATAATAAAGTATTGATATTTTGAGGTGTAACTTTTTCTTCTGAGTCAATTATTTGAATTTCTGGATTTAAATGCCTCAATCTATTCGCAGCAACTTTAGCTTTATATTTTCCAATATCATCAGTGGTATACAATATTTGTCTATTCAAATTACTTAATTCAATTTTATCAAAATCAATGATCTTAATTTTTCCCACTCCAGCAGCTGCTAAATAATAAAGCAACGGTGATTTAACTCCACCAGCACCTACGCTAACTACACTAGCATTACTTAAGCGTTTTTGACCCTCTTCACCTATTTCTGGCATTTGAATTTGTCGATTATATCTAGAATTTTCAAATATCATTTTCTATTCCTTTCTTAAGCAAAAGAGCCTGGATATTTCCAGACCCCCAAAAAAAGGCTCTTAAATTAACCGTCACAAGTAACCACACCTACTAATGCAACATTATCAGTCGCATTAATTGTTTGGTTAAACTTGGCTAATTTTCCATTTACTAAAACTCTACATAACTTTCTAGGCTCATTTAACGTGGTATTAAAAATATTATGTTTCAAGTCTTCATCTAAAGATACAACTCTTTGAATCATATCTTTTACTTTTGAACCTAAACGTAAATCATAATCAATATGATTTACTCCCAATCTACCTTCAGCAATACCTCTTAATTGAACAGTAATCATTTGACCTTATCTCTTTTCATTAAAATCAGATTCTAATACTAGACAATGATTATTAATACCGTTTATCCTTACAAATCTGTTTTAAGGATCACAGTATGTGACTTTCTTTATCTTCTTACTAATTTTCAGTTTACTTTAAATAGTGTTTAAAAAGTTTTAACGCTATTTAATAAGCCTCAAATTAACCTAAAAGTACTGGTAATTCCCACCAAATCATTTTTGATGCCCCCTTTATCTTTATTTGTATTAATACGCGTGGTGCTAGTTAAATCGTTCTAGGCAATATGCCATATTATAAGCTAAAATGGCTATTTCTAGCCGCTGCTGAAAACCAGCTAAGCTCCTTGCTCGGTTATTTTCAGCGTTATAGTAACTGAGCAAAGAAAAATCGCTTTCAATTGTTCTTCTAATTGCCATCAGTTGATGATCGTTATGCTTTTTAGCGCCTTCCATGTTTCTTCGATATGGTGTCCAAAGCACATAGCCCATACCTTTTAACTCGGTAGCTAAATCTTTTCCTAAGTAGCCTTCATCGCCCAAAAGATAATGGTTAATTGGATGAGCATTAATCATCAATTCTACTGTTTCTTTGGCATCATGCACTGATGCTCTAGTGACTGCGTAGTCAAGCACATAGCCGTCATCACTTACTAGCGCGTGAACCTTGAAGCCGTAATAATAGATTTTTTTAGTGGCTTTATAGCCGATATCAGCTATGCCACGAAAGATCTTGACGCGATAGTTGCGGATGGGCTGACAAACTGGAACTGGGAAGCTGTCAATGATTAAGAATTCTCCAGCTGTTTTTACTTCTTGATTCCAATCTTGACGGATACAGCGCATTAAAGGCATAAGCATTCGTGCCCGACGATTAAAGCGAGAATGAGACAAACCGACAAAGAATTTACAAAATCTTCTTTGAGATTCGATACCAATTTCAGTTTGCCAAATAAGCATCGCTAAGATAGAGCTGTCAGAAATTTTAACCTGATCAACATTTTTACGGTGCTTCAATTCATCAGGAGCACAAAACTTGTACAAGGAACGACAAATTACATTTAGACGAGCAAAGCTAACTTGTAAATGGTGAGAAAAACGATCAAGCTTGAGGTAGTTCAATTAGATCAGACTCTTTTCTATTTAATTTAAGTTACAACTTGAGTCTAATCCGATTGGACTTTTTTATTAACTAAAACGACTTAACTAGCACCACGCGTGTATTAATAATAAATCAATTAATTAAGATCAAATATTCTTAGTATCATATTTGTTACACATTCTTATTACATACACAATCTATTTAAAATTAATAATCTAAAGAGATACAATTTAAATATTCAAATTACTAAAAATATAAAAAGCTCTAATTAATCATGTTCATTCTTACCCAACATAATCAATTAGAGTTTTACACATTTACCAAATTTTTATTTAACAATATTTCAATTAGGCCAATTAATAGTTAGCTTTCCATATCCATAATCATTCATATCTGCCTTGATTTTAGTAACTTTTTCTTTATCATTCTTAAATAATGATTTCATATAAATAGCATTTATTCTATATATCATCAAGTGAACATTTGATGATGTTGCATTCGTAATATAGTCAATTATTTCTTCTATATGATTACTATTTTTTCTCATTGGTATCTTTCTTTCATAACAGGTAGCTAAATAATTTTCAAATATTCTTAAATACCTTTCTAACATTAATTCAGTAATATTCTCATTTTTGACTGTAGCCAATAATCGTCCTATAAAAAAATTTAATTCATCTTGCGACCATAATGGCATCGTATTAGCAAAAAGCCTTAATGATTCTGGTCTTTTTGTCCATTTCTGTCCTTCATTAAATTCTATTTTTATTTTCTTTTTAATCCCGTTATCTATCTCATTTAGTTCATTTCTAAAATAAGCAATAGCTACCAACGTTCGTAATTTTATAATCCTATCTCCAGGAACATTCATAATTTTTTTACAGTTTAGTATTAAAGAATCAATATCTTTAGTACTAAATGCATAATCCATTCTTTCTTGCAACTTATTTATAACCCTTCTATTTTTAGTAATATAGGTATCTTGTATAAGTTGGCAAAAGTCATCAATTTCAATCTGATGTTTAAATAAGATTTGAAATAAACTTTCTGCATTAATCTTATTTTTCCCACTTTCAACTTTAGCATAAAAAGGTCTGCTAATAATCCCTTCACACATTTGTTGTTGTGTTAATCCGAGTTTTAGACGCTCTACACGTAATGCTTTTCCAATTTTCATAGAATTCCTCAGTAATATACTTAATATAAGATTTCTTCAAAAATATATAATAACTAATAATAATATTCTACTTCAAAAAAGATCTAATTTATAAATATTAATATGTGTAACTTACAAGCGAAATCAACAATTATTTTCATTTTGATCATAAAATTGTACTCTGCACACAAAAAAACGGGCTTAAAGCCCGTCATATCAACCTTTGTTTTGCCTCAAAAAATTTTTCTGTCACACAGTCTATTTTCGTGTGCCAAACTGTGTGTCAAATAATCATTTATACAAAAAAATTAACCTTAACTTATCTTCGTAAAACGTTGATAAATCAAGGTTAATCAATCTAAATGAAACTTTATAATGCTGACTAAAGGATTCGAACCTTCGACCTCATCATTACTAGTGACGTGCTCTGCCAACTGAGCTAAGTCAGCTTATTTATATGACAATTATGTATTTAATCATATATTTTATTAATACACAAGAGTTTTTTTGATTTTTTAGTTAAGTTAGTAATATTTTATTTTGTTATTCTGGAAAACGTTTTCAAATGATGTTACTATGTCAGTGTAACTTAATATAATAAGTTACATTAACAAAAATTACTAATATTAATTGAGTATGAATATTGAGGATATACCATGAGCTACATTTATACATTACGTTACGTTTTTGATCCACGTACCAACACACCTGAAAAAGATGAGAAACTCTTAAATTTTGTACAAAAAGCAAAAATTGATGACGTAGCTTTCATTATTAACGGTGAAGAATTAAACCATAGCCACTTAACAAAAGAAGAGACTCAAGTTTGGTTGGATGCCATTATCCCCCTACAAAAGCAACTGGCTAAACTTGGTGTTACGACTAGTTTAAATCCATGGACAACCATTATGCACTCAGACCGTGGATTTAGTGTTAATCCTAAGATTGGCTTTAATACTTTTGTAGATATTAATGGTAATACGGCTAAAGATATGGCTTGTCCTGCAGATCCTACTTGGCGTAAATATTTAGCTCAGAGATATGCACAATATGCCTCAATTCATCCTCGTCGGTTATGGATGGAGGATGACTTTAGACACTATAACCATACTCCTCTAAAATTGATGTGCTTCTGCGACTATCATATGAAACTATACCAAGAAAAACTAGGTAAGGATGAAAGTCGAGAAGAATTTGTCAAAAATATGTTAAAGCCCGGAGAACCTACCATTGAACGAAAAATTTATCTTGATCAAGCTCGCAAGGAAATGATTGAAAACGAGCATTTGATTGAACAAGCAGTTCATAAGGTAAGTCCAGATACTGATATGGGACAAATGACTTCATTTCCAGACTGGCACGCTATTGAAGGCAGAGACTGGGCTAAACTATTTGATGCTCAAGCTGGTCCTGGACACCCACGTGTAGCTCGGCCTCACCTACCAGCTTATAACGAAGTAGCTCCTTTGATTTATGGGCGCAAATTCGAAGAATATAGCCGTACTACTGCTGCGTTTTTAGGCCCACATGCTGAATTATATCCAGAACTAGAAAATTCAATGTGGACTCCGCAAGTAAAATCTAATACCTTTATTGCTTTTCAAATTATTACGACCGCCCTTCTTGGTGCAAAGGGCATTATGCTTAATATCTTTGATATGATGGGCAACGGAATTAATGAAGATTGGGGCTATGGCAAGATGCTTGCAGATATTAAACCATTTGCTTCTGCCTTATCTAACCACCGTCTCAATATGAAAGAATTAAGAGGTATTAAAGTTCTAGTAGATCAGGATTCTGCTTATACTGCTCATACTACTTTGGGCAAAGAGCCAGAGGAATTGCTTCCCCATGAAAAAAACTGGGCTAGTCTTTTAGCCAGTTTTAGCTTTGCAACAACTATTTTGCCTATTCAAGATAATTTTGAAATCGAAGATCAAACAATTGCAATCGCTGGTCAACTGCTGCGCAATCTTACAGATAGTCAAATCACTAAACTAATCACGCAAAATACAGTTCTACTTGATGGTGAAAGTATTCAAGTTTTGCTTGATCGAGATTTAGGTAACTTACTCCATATTCAATCTGCTAAATGGCATGCAGCTAAAAGTGGATATCAATCATTTGAACAAGCAGATGGTGTTACTGTTCAAGGCGTTAAAAATCCACGTATTACCATGCTTCAACACACTGGTAATTATTTACAGCTTGATTATCAACCAAATAGCAATGTCAAAATTTGGAGTTCGGCTTATAATCCTATCGATCAAAAACTTGGAAATTTCATGGCAGTTATTGATGACCATATAATTGTCCTTCCCATGGATCAAGATCCAAAACACGGTTGGGAATCACAATTTTCTTCATATAAACAAGGGTTGATGCAACAAATTATGGCTAGCGTTGAACCTACTGACTACTTAATCGATATGCCTCACGTTAAATTAAACATTCAAGAAAATGGTAAAGTAGTCTGGCTAGCTAATTTCAACTTAGATAGTTATACAGAGATTAAATGGCACATCAGTGAGCCTTTACCATCTACTACGGCTACCTTAATTAGAAAGCATGGTAGTAGCATTGAAAAGGAAGCAGTTAAAATTGATGTGAGAGATAATATTGCTACAATTAAAGCTTCCCTTTCACCTCTTGAAACTATTCAACTGATATTTTAGTAATCAAGAAGAGCATTAGCTCTTCTTTTTTATAGATAAATGTCTTCTGCTTTTATCTTTAAGCCAAAAAGCATTAAAATAAAAATAATACAATCCTTAATGAGAGGACTTTTATCTTGGGTAAAATACTTGATTATGTTCGCTGGCGAGGGGACCTCACACTTGATCGAGAACCATTCAATAGTTTAGATGCTGGACTTTTTGCCGCATTTGCTTATCTTCCTTTTGATTCTAGTGTTAAAGGGCATACTCTCGAAGCAGCTACAAAACGTTTAATACAAAAAAAGACATTAATTCATTCAGATAAAGTAGAAGCTCAATTAATCAACCTTAGTGATCGATATAAAAATATGCGCTTTTTAGACTGGTCTCATCTTTCCCAGAAAAAACCACCAGTCCAGTTCACAGCCATGACAATTGAATTAGATCCTCAGACTATTCTAGTAGCCTATCGAGGAACTGATGGATCCATGGTCGGACTTAATGAAGATGTAGATATGAGTTATCAGCCAGAAATTTTTGGACAAAATGTAGCAGCAGACTATTTAGATAAAATTGCCCAGACTTATCCTGATAAGCAAATTTATACTACTGGTCATTCAAAAGGTGGAAATTTTGCTGCTTATGCTATCTCTGCTGTTTCACTTAAAATTCAAGATCAAATAATAAAAGCATATAGTTTTGACGGTCCTGGCTTTATGAAAGAAACTTATGATCAACTAGAATTTCAAAGAGCTATTCCCAAGATGATCACCTATGTTCCTGAAGGATCAATTTTTGGAATGATGCTTGATCATCCCGAACGTGTCATCGTAGTTAAAAGTAAGATGAAACATTTAATGCAGCAACATAATCTTCTTCATTGGGAAGTTGCCCGAAATAGCTTTGTTCTGGCTCCTTGTCTCAGTAATACCAGCAGAATTATTAGGAGTACATTTATTTCCTGGAATACAAAAATTCCACGTGAAAAACGTGAAGAGCTCTGGCTTGCTTTCTTTACTGCTCTAGAATCCCAAGAAATTACCGATGCTAGCCAACTAACAACTAATAAAATTCGTGGCGCAATCCAATTTAGTCATGCTTATCTTTCATTAGATCCCAAAACTCGCTTAATTGCTAATGAAATAGTATCTGATATTGCCACGACAGCACGTCAATACATTAATCTTCCATTTCTTAACCATACTGAACATCTAGAGCCCCTTGGCAACGATTCAAGTAAAGGTCCAATTGTTGATGATTCATATGATGGAAGTTAAATTTGTTTCATGTGAAACACAAAAAAGGCAACTTCAAATGAAGTTGCCTTTTTACTATATATTTTTATTGATTTTTCAAAGCTTTCTTAGCTAGTTCAAAGTCACCTAAAGTGGCAGAACCATTATCTTCAACTGCTGGACGTACGATTAATTCGTCAACGTTTGGCGTTGCGACATAATTATTATTAAATTCTCTAAAGAATCCACGAACTTGAACCAAGTCTTGATCATTGAGTACTGATCCACCAACAACCATTACATCTGGGCGCATAGTCATGTAAGCATTGAATAATAATTGAGCTACATAGTATGAAACATAGGTAAATACCTTATGGTCTCTAGGTAGTTTTTCACCTGGAATACCAGTTCTTCCTTCTAGAGAAGGTCCAGCTGCCATTCCTTCAACACATTTATTTCCATGAAATGGACATTTCCCAGTATAGTTGTCGCCAGGGTAAGGAGTGACTAGCATGTGGCCCATTTCTGGGTGATTATTTAAACCAATAAATCTACCTGCTTGTACCGCGCCGGCACCAATTCCTGTCCCAATTGTTACATAGAAATAAGTCTTAGCATCATCTTTTCCACGTGCAATATACTCACCATAACAAGAAGCATTCACGTCCGTAGTCATTACCACAGGAATACCTAATTCTTTTTCAAAAGTGCCTTTAACATTGGTTCCTGACCAACCACGCTTAGGTGTATCTAAGATATAACCAAATGTTCTAGAATTTGGATTGATGTCAATTGGACCAAAAGTACCAATTCCCAAAGCAGCTACTGGATGCTCTTTAAAGAATTCAATACTTTTTGCTAAAGTTTCTTTTGCATCTGTTGTTGGAATTCTCTTCTTAGCTACAATTTTGCCAGTTTCTGTATCTTGAACTGCCAAGATAAATTTAGTTCCACCAGCTTCAATACTACCAACATATTTATTTTCTACCATTCAACTTACACCTTCTCATTCACTTATCTTTACTAAAAAGATATACTTTTAACTATTATAGTATAGCTAATTAACGAAACGCTTACAAATCTTTTTTTTAAGCCTCGCTATGTGTATAGTCAAGATTTGAAAAACGGTTATATGGCTTAGAGAACATTAATTTAACTGTTCCACGTGTACCAGAACGGTTTTTCTCAATAATTACTTCTACTTCGCCGTTATCTTCTTCTGCTTCTACTTCGCCCTCATCATCTTCGTCGCGCTCATCACGATAATAATCATCACGATAAAGGAAGGCAACAATATCGGCATCTTGTTCAATAGACCCAGATTCACGAATATCAGATAAAACTGGACGCTTATCTTGACGTTGTTCAACTGAACGAGAAAGTTGTGAGAGGGCAATAACAGGAATATGTAATTCTTTAGCTAATTTCTTTAATTGACGTGAAATTGCGGAAACTTCTTGTTGACGAGATTCACTGCGTGGTCCTTCAATTAGCTGCAAGTAGTCAATTACAATTAAGCCTAAATTTCCTTTTTCTTTAGCTAATCTACGGGCTTTAGCTCGAATCTCACTCATTTTAATTCCTGGCGTATCATCAATGTAGATACTGGTATTATCTAGTGAACCAGCTGCTACAACTAGCTTACGCCACTCTTCATCAGTCAGCTGACCGGTTCTAAGATGCTGTGAATCAATTAGTCCCTCAGAAGCTAGCATTCTTTGAACTAATTGCTCAGCTCCCATTTCAAGAGAGAACATAGCAACGGTTTTGTCAGTTTTTAGTCCAACAAATTGTGCCACATTAAGAGCAAAAGCAGTTTTACCAACCCCAGGACGAGCGGCCAAGATAATTAATTCATCATCGTGAAAACCAGTTGTCATCTTATCTAATTCAGAAAATCCAGATGGTAAACCAGTCACCATATTTCCATCATCAGGAATCGAGTTAATTTCTTCCATAGCCGTGTTTAATACATCATGAATAGATTTGAACCCACCACTTGCATTATCCTGGGAGACCCCCATTATTTGGCTTTCTGCATCATCTAAGATATCAGTTACATCATCAGAGCCTTCAATTGCATTTTGAATAATCCTTTGACTAGTAGAAATTAGATTTCTAAGAATAGCTTTTCGCTTTACAATTTTTGCGTAGTAAGTAACATGGGCTGCTGTCGGAGTTGCCATTGATAGTTCTGTAACGTAGGCAATACCTCCAATATCATCCACTTGATTATTTTTCTTTAACTCATCTTGTAAAGTAACTGGGTCAATTACTTCCTCACGATCTGAGATATTAAGCATTGCCTGAAAAACAATTCTATTTGCATGTTCATAAAAATCATCAGGCTGTAATACATCCGAAGCATCAATAATTGCTTCGGGATCTAAAAAGACGGCCCCTAGGACCGCCTTTTCTGCTTCACTATCATGGGGAATTTGTTGAGAAACAACATTATCCATTATTAGTCTTGCTCCGTAATGTGAACGCGAATTACTGCTTCTACGCCTTTAAATAATTTAACAGGTACATTTGTATACCCTAATGATTTAATTGGTTCTGGAAGCTCTAATTTACGCTTATCAACCTTGATTCCGTATTGCTTTTCAAGTCCTTCAACAATCTTCTTACTTGAAATAGAACCAAATAAGCGAGAATCAGTACCAGCCTTAGACTTAAAGTTAACAATAGTTTTGTCGTCTTCAAGTTTTTTCTTAATATCTTCAGCAGCAGCCTTTTCTGCTTCATAAGCATCTTTTTCAGCTTTTTGAACACGTTTTAAGGTATTTAAGTTAGAACTAGTAGCTTCTTTAGCGTATCCATTTTTAATCAAGAAGTTTTGAGCATAGCCATCAGGTACGTTCTTAACTTCTCCGCGTTTACCTTTACCCTTCATGTCTTTAATAAAAATAACTTTCATAAGTTTCACTCCTATTCATTTTCTTTGAGGTAGTCATTAACTGCTCCCAAGAGCTTAACTTTAGCTTCTTCGATTGTTATCCCCTTGAGCTGAGTTGCGGCATTAGATAAGTGACCGCCTCCGCCTAGTTTCTCCATAATTACTTGAACGTTAACATTACCCATTGAACGAGCTGAGATACCAACTGCATCTTTACTCCGTCTAGTTAATGCAAAACTGGCATCTACATGTTCAAGAGATAAAGCTGTATCGGCTGCTTGAGCAGTAATAATGGGATCATAAAGCTTATTTTCTTCACCCACTAAGAGAGCCATATCTGGTTCAATCATGTCAATCGTAGAAACTAAGTGACTTCTTTGCAAGTAATTATCGATATTTTCTTTCAAAAGTTCAGATACAACTTGCGTATCTGCTCCAATTGACCGTAAATAACTTGCTGCATCAAAAGTTCTAGTTCCAGTTCTCAAGGAGAATTCCTTTGAGTCGACTGTAATACCAGCTAGCATAGCTGATGCTTCTAAATCGGTCAAGACACCTTCTCCACCTTGAGGTTGGTACTCAATCATTTCAGTTACAAGCTCACAAGTCGAAGATGCATACGGCTCAATGTATACCAGCATTGGATTTTCAGGGAATTCTTCCCCGCGGCGGTGGTGATCAATAATAATTAATCGATTCTTCAACCGGTCGTAAAGTTCTGGATCATAAGTAATACTGTACTTAGAGTGATCTGTTAAAACTAGTAAAGACTCATCTGTTGCTTCTTCTAAAGCATCTTTAGGCGAAATAAATACATCTTTATCGATACCGGCAGCTTGTATTTTAGCAATCAAACGTCCCACGTCATAATTAACGTGATCAACATCTAAAACAACACTAGCTTTTACACCATGAATTCGAGCAATTTTTACAATTCCAATTGCAGAGCCAATCGCATCTAAGTCAGGATTTCGATGCCCTTGAACAAAAACATGGTCAACGCCCTTAAATAATTCTACCAAGGCCTGAGAAACCATTCTAGCTCTTACCCGAGTTCGTTTCTCCATTGGATTAGATTTTCCACCATAAAAATGAGCTTCATGACCCGATTGTTTTACAACAACTTGGTCTCCACCACGTCCTAAAGCTAAATCTAAGTTAGATTGAGCTTGATCAGCAATTTCATTTAAGCTTTCTGAGCCAAATGCAATCCCAATAGACAAGGTCAATGGCATATTCTTTCGACTTGATTCAGTTCTAACTTTATCCAAAATAGAGAACTTATCCTCTTCCATCTTGGCCAAATCATGCATATGCGTCAACAAAATAAAGTGATCTTCATCAATACGCTTAAGATATGAATTAAATTGTCCAGCGTAATTGCTGAGGGCATTTTGGACATATGAACTCATATTTGTTAAGTTCTGATCACTCATAGATTGGCTTAATTCATCATAATTATCAATAAATATTAAGCCAATTGCTAATCTCTCCTGTTTATACTTTTCCTCAATATTGGCATAGCGCGTAATATCAAGTAAATATACAACACCCAAGTCATCTTGGACAACCATTTCAAACTTTCGGTCGCCCCATTTAATAATTTTATTTTGATTGCTATTTGACTTAATAGCATCATCAACATATTTAGCTAACTCTTTATCTACTGACGAGATAGAAGAGCCAATAATATCTTTACCATGCAAATACATTTGCAGATAAGGATTAATCCATTGAATTTGTCGATCTTTATCATAAAGCATAATTCCGAGAGGCATTTTAATCATAGCCTCTTGTTCCCCACGCTTTATGCGGTATGAAAGATTAGCAGCATAATTATTAGTATTCCCAGCTAGAACATAAATTCCATATATTACAAAAATAATTGTTAAGATGAACAGCAGCACCATAGCAAGTCCAAAAAGTGGACTAATTAATGTCCCAATAATCGCTCCTAATAAGGATAAAACAAGGACAATAATCAATGATGCTGTTAAACGTGTATCTTTAACAAATTCAGGCAATTCTAATTTGCGTAAAAAGCCTTTCATTGAAATTCCTTCCTGTTTATAGCATTAATATCATCAAAAATAATATACTGCATCATTTTATATTATACATCAAAAAATGCTTGCTTATCATCTAAGCTAAGCAAGCATCAGAGCATGTTATGTCGACGTAAATACCAAAGCAAAATTGCCATTACAATAATCGAACCTATAGTAATTATTACCCAGTCAAATGGATTATGAAAAATAGGCAAATCAACATTCATCCCAAAGAATCCTGTTACAATAGTTGGAATTGTTAAAAGAAGTGACCACACAGTCAAAAACTGCATGGTATTGTTTAAGTTATTATTCAGAATGTTGTTGGACGTCTTAGAGATTTCTTCAGTCACTTCACTATAAATTTTGATCATTTGTGAAGATTGCTGAACTTCAATGATAATATCGTCACACATTTCCTCTTCAGAAGCTTTCATATGAAGTCCTGATTTTTTATTTTTTAGACTTTCAAGCATCATTAGATTAGTTCTAATTGAACTAGATAAATAAACCAAACTTTTTTCAACTTGTGATAATTCTTGTAAGTCTTTATTATGAATTCGCTCACTTAAGTTATTATCTAAAACTAATCGTTGACTGTTTAGCTGGCTAAGTGCCCTTTGAAAGTATTTCGTAACGGCAAAAAGAATAGCAAAAATCAATTCTTTTTCACTATGAATATGCTCATCGGGGCGTTGCCTAAATTCTTCAATCATATAAGTTGTATCAGGAGAATGAACAGTAAAAAGCGTATGATCGACCATTAAAAACTTAATTGGTAAAGTCGTAAAATGATCTGCATCAGCTGTTGGCCAAACTGGAACATCGTAAACCAACAAATCACTGTTAGTAATATAATCATGATCAAAGTGAGGACGTTCGTGAAGGTCGGTAATATAAGAGATAATCTCTGACGTCAAATCAAAATCATCTTTTAATAATCTAATATCATGATCGTCACAGTTATAAATATCGTACCATTTGTAGTCAAAATCAATGTTTCCGGCTAGTTTTTGCTTAATAATCATGACAATCCCTCCATTTACTTCTTTTATAATACCGCAAAAAACAAAATAAAAAGAGTAGCATAAGCTACTCTTTTTATTAATTGTGATCTGTTATTAGTCTTCTGCGACGAATGGCAATAAGCCCATAACACGAGCTCTCTTAATAGCAACAGTCAACTTACGTTGATTCTTTGCGCTAGTGCCAGTGACACGACGTGGTAAGATCTTACCTCTTTCAGAGATAAAACGTTTCAACAAATCAACATCTTTGTAGTCGATGTAGTCAATGTGGTTAGCTGCAATAAAGTCAACCTTACGACGACGACGGCCACCTCTTCTTTGTTGAGCCATATCAAAGATCCTTTCTAATTAAAATTAAAATGGGAGATCATCATCTGAGATGTCAATTGTGCTACCGGAATCTGCAAATGGATCTTGCGGTTTATTGCTTTCTCCACTAGCAGGAGCATTGTTCATGCTTGGTGCACTTGATCCACCAAAATTATTGGTACTTGGAGCATTTCCTCCTTGGGGAGCAAAATTGCCACCATTAGCCTGACGATTCTCACGATCACGACGTGATTCTAGTAAAGAGAAATTATCAACAATGACTTCAGTCACGTATACTCTCTTACCGTCTTTATCATCGTACGTTCTAGTTTGAATCCGACCTTGAATACCAACTAATGAACCCTTTGAAGTAAAGTTAGCAAAATTTTCTGCTGCTTTACGCCAAATTACACAGTTGATGAAATCAGCACCACGTTCACCTTGACTATTGGTATATTGACGGTCAACAGCTAGAGTAAACGTAGCAACTGAGATTCCACTCCCGGTTGTACGTAAATCAGGATCACGTGTTAAACGGCCAACAAGTACAACATTATTAATCATACTTTTGTCCCCTTCCTAATTCACGAAAACAAATTACTTGTCTAATTTTACAGTCATTGAACGTAAAATTTGGTTATCAATACGAGAAAGACGACCAAATTCATCAACTGGTTCAGAGTTTTCTGCAACGAAAGTCATAATGTGATAAGTACCTTCACGGTATTTTTCAATTTCGTATGCGAAACGTCTCTTACCCCAATCTTTAGATTCAAGTTCTTCAGCACCGTTGTCAGTAACAACTTTATCGAAACGATCGATCAATGCTTTCTTTGAATCTTCGTCAATATCAGGCTTGATGATGTAAGTAACTTCGTACTTAGTTTTTGCCATAATAATTGCACCTCCTCTTGGACTAAATGGTTCTTGTTAAAATCAAGAACAAGGAGTAATGAATAATATTACTCACAATACTTGATTCTATCACATAAACAAAAAATTACCAAATATTTTTTCACGTGATCCTGAGTTTCATTACTCAATTATTATTACGCAAAAAATTTGGTAATTTTTTATTTATTAATTTGCTTTTACTGGTTCTTCTTCAGCAGTGCTTTCTTCGTCTTCATTACTAGCTTTAGGAACGGCAGTAATACTTGCTACTTGTGCACCATCGTCAACCTTGATTAAACGTACACCCAATGTAGCTCTTCCAGTTTGAGAAACATCGTCCACATCAAATCGAATCATGACTCCCGCACTGGTAATTAGCATAATATCTTCATCGCCATTAACTACTGTTACACCGGCTAAAGGACCGTTCTTTTCAGTAATGTTTGCAGTCTTAATTCCTTTACCGCCGCGTCCCTTAACTGGGTATTCAGAAGCTGCAGTACGTTTTCCATATCCTTTTTCAGAAATTACTAATACTTCTGAATCAGGTTCTAGAATATCAGATCCAACGACATAATCGTTATCTCTTAAATTGATTCCACGGACACCAGCTGCTGTTCTTCCCATCGAACGAACATCTTTTTCATTAAAGGTAACTGCATAACCTAAATGGGTACCGATAAGAATATTTTGTTTTCCATCGGTAGTTAAAACATTATTCAGTTCATCCCCGTCTCGCAAAGTTAAGGCAATTAACCCACTTCGACGAATATTCTGGAATTCACTGACTTTTGTTCTTTTAACTGTTCCCATCTTAGTAACAAAGAAGAGATAATTATCGTCCGCTCCTTCGGGTACATTGATTACAGCTTGAATTTTTTCACCTTTATCAAGTTCCAGCAGGTTAACTATTGGCAAGCCTTTAGCATTTCTTCCAAATTCTGGAATTTCATAAGCTTTCTTTGAGTAAACCTTCCCTAAGTTAGTGAAGAATAGTAAAAAGTCATGGGTACTTGAGAAGATTAAATGATTGATGAAATCATCATCTTGCACTCCCATTCCCTTTATTCCACGCCCACCACGGTTTTGAACCTTGAATTCATCCGCTGGCATACGCTTAATGTAGCCATTATGAGTTAGAGTTAAAAGAACATCTTTTTGTTCAATTAAATCTTCATCTTCAATTGAAACTGCTTCACCTTCGGCAATCTTAGTACGACGATCATCACCAAAACGCTTTTGAATATCAAGTAACTCGTTATAAATAATCTCATCAATTCGTTCTGGTTTAGCTAAGATATCTTTGTAATCTGCTATTTTTGCTTGCAACTCTTGATATTCAGCTTCAATTTTGTCGCGCTCTAAGCCTGTTAAACGCACCAATCTCATATCTAAAATAGCTTGAGATTGACGATCGTCTAAGCCAAAGTTTTGAATTAATTGTGCCTTAGCAATATCACTATTTTGTGAACCGCGAATAATCTTAATGATCTCATCAATATGATCAAGGGCAATTCTTAATCCAGCTAAAATATGTGCTCTCGCTTCAGCCTTCTTTAATTCAAACTTAGTTCTACGGGTAATAACATCTTCTTGGTGGTGAAGGTAGTACTCAAGCATTTGCTTCAAGGTTAAGAAATGAGGGGCACCATTAACGATGGCCACCATATTCATTCCGAAGTTTGCTTGCATTTGGGTTTCTTTAAATAAATTATTCAAAACCACACTAGCACTTGCATCGCGGCGAATGTCAATGGTAATTCTCATACCAGTCTGATCTGATTCATCCCGTACACCAGTAATACCATCAATTGTCTTTTCACGGGCTAAATCAGCTATCTTTTTAACTAATTCAGCCTTATTTACTAAATAAGGAAGTTCCGTAACTACAATTCGCTCGCGACCATTTTTTTCAGTTTCAATCTCGGTCTTTGCCCGAACAACGATATTTCCTTTTCCGGTTTCATAGGCACGGTAAATACCTCCGCGTCCCATCACAATTCCACCAGTTGGAAAATCTGGACCAGGAATAACTTTTATTAAATCCTTGGTAGTAACATCGGGGTTATCCATCAACATGTGAATGCCGCGAATTACTTCTGCCAAATTATGTGGCGGAATATTTGTTGTCATACCAACAGCAATACCACTAGCACCATTAACAAGTAAATTAGGAATTCGTGCTGGCAATACTACTGGTTCATTTTCTGTATCATCGTAGTTACGTTGCCAATCAATAGTTTCTTTATTGATATCACGAAGCATTTCAACCGCAATTTTGCTCATCTTTGCCTCGGTATAACGCATTGCGGCTGGTTCATCCCCATCGACAGAACCAAAATTTCCGTGTCCATCAACTAACATGTAACGATATGAAAAGTCTTGGGCCATATGGGCCATAGCTAAATAGATTGAAGAGTCACCATGCGGGTGGAATTTACCCATAACTTCCCCAACAATTCTGGCACTCTTCTTATATTGCTTATCGGGTGTAACTCCTAATTCATGCATTCCGTAAAGAATACGACGTTGTACAGGCTTTAGACCATCTCGAACATCAGGTAGGGCACGAGCCACAATAACCGACATAGCATAATCTAAGAATGATGTACGCATGGTATGGGTTAAATCAACATTACGTATTCTGTGATCTTGAGGTTGATTTTCGTTAGCCATCTAAAGCCTCCTAAGCATCTAAATTCTCAACGTATTTTGCGTTCTTTTCAATAAATTCTCGTCTTGGACCTACTTCATTACCCATCAAGAGGTCAAATATCTTGTCAGCATCTTCAGCATATTCAGGACTTACTCGATCTAAACGACGATTTTCTGGGTTCATGGTAGTTTCCCATAATTGCTCTGGATCCATTTCACCTAGTCCCTTATAGCGTTGAACAACTGGCTTAGGACTTGGTTGCAAGGTACCTAAATAATCGTGTAATTCTTCATCAGTATCGAGATATTTCTCTACCTTACCTTGACGAACTTGATATAGAGGCGGACGAGCAATGTAAACATATCCCTTTTCGATCATTGGACGCATATAGTTGTAAAAGAGTGTCAAAAGCAGAGTTCGAATGTGAGCACCATCGACATCGGCATCTGTCATGATGATCAATTTATGGTATCTTGCCTTTGAAACGTCAAAATCAGCACCAAATCCTGTACCTAAAGCGGTAAAGAGGGATCTAATTTCTTGGTTAGCAAGAATTCTATCCATTGAAGCTTTTTCAACGTTCAAGATCTTACCTCTAATTGGCAAAATTGCCTGGGTTAAACGAGAACGTCCTTGCTTTGCAGATCCACCGGCAGAGTTACCCTCAACGATAAATAACTCTGAAATACTTGGGTCATTACTGGTATTGTCAGCTAATTTTCCTGGCAAGTTAGCAATTTCAAGTCCTGACTTCTTCCGTGTAACTTCACGTGCACGCTTAGCAGCAGTTCTAGCTCTTTCAGCAAGTTGTCCTTTTTCAACAATCTTACGGCCAACAGAAGGATTTTCCATTAAGAAACGACTAAACGTTTCTGAAAATGCTCGATCGACTGCAGTTCTAGCATCTGAGTTTCCAAGCTTAGTCTTAGTCTGACCTTCAAACTGAGGATTAGGGTGCTTAACAGATACAACAGCTGTAATTCCTTCACGAATATCTTCACCAGATAAGTTATCATCTTTATCCTTCAAGATTTTAGCCTTATGAGCATAATCGTTAACTACACGAGTTAAAGCAGTCTTAAAGCCGGCTTCGTGCATCCCACCTTCATAGGTGTGAATATTGTTCGCAAAGGTCATTAAAGTGGTTTTATAGCCATTGGTGTATTGCAATGCAACTTCAACATCAATACCTTCATAATTACCTTCAACATAGATTGGTTCATCAAATAACACTTCTTGACCTTTGTTTAAAAAGGCAACGTATTCTTTGATTCCACCTTCAAAGTGGTAAACATCCGTTTCAGCACTTTCTTTACGCTTATCGGTAAAGGTTAATTTTAAGCCCTTGTTTAAGAAAGCAAGTTCACGAATTCTGTTCTTTAAAATTTTATCGTCGAAAGTTGTAGTTTCGGTAAAAATATCTGGGTCAGGATAGAAATGAACGATTGTTCCATGTTCTTCAAGAGGAACGGTACCCACTTGCTTCATTTCTCCTACTACACGGCCATGATCAAAAGAAATGGCATATTTCTTTCCATCTCTCATAACTGTAACATCAAGTTTAGTTGAGAGGGCGTTTACTACAGAAGCCCCAACACCGTGAAGACCACCAGATACTTTATATCCGCCACCGCCGAATTTACCACCAGCGTGCAAAACAGTAAATACAGTTTCTAGGGCTGGACGACCTGTTTTAGCTTGAATATCAACCGGAATACCACGTCCATCATCTTGGACTGTAACACTGCCATCTTCATTAACAGTAATTTCAATCTTGGTCGCAAATCCTGCTAATCGTTCGTCAATACTATTATCAATAATTTCCCAAACAAGGTGGTGTAAGCCTTGGCTACTAGTTGAGCCAATATACATACCTGGGCGCTTTCTAACTGCTTCAAGTCCGCCTAGAACTTGAATTTGACTTGCGTTATAAGTATCAGCACGCTTTTCAAAATCTCTAGCTTTATTTAATGCTGCCTTGCTCTTATCTTCTGCCATTTAACTCTCCTTTGTACTGATCGTTCCAGCAGAAATGTGATAGATCTTAGGTTCTTTCACGATTTCCCAAGAAATACCTTCTAAATCTGTTGTTGTGATAAAAGTTTGCGTTTTTCCATGAATATAATTTAGTAAACTACTTTGTCTTCGATGATCTAATTCGCTCATTACATCATCTAAAAGTAAAATTGGATACTCTTGTGTCAGTTCATGTACTAATTGAATTTCAGCCAACTTTACACTTAAAGAAATCGTCCGTTGCTGTCCCTGAGATGCAAAATCATGGGCATTTTTATCGTTAATCAAAAAATCCAAGTCATCTCGATGAGGTCCACTCAAAGTAGTCCCCTTTCGAATTTCATTAGGACGATTTTTTTTATAACTAGTAATAACTTTTTGATAAATGGTCTCTACATCATCATCTGGGGTAATTTCCTTAACTGATGGACGATAAAAAATCTGTAATTTTTCAGCTTGACCACTAATCTCACTATGAGCACTTTGAGCATATGAATTAAGTTTTTTAATGTATTTAATTCTTCTAGAAATTATCTCCGCTGCAATTCCTGCAAGCTGATCTGACAAGACATCTAAAAAAACTAAATCATTTGCTTTTTTTATGCTCAATTGCTTCAAGTAATTGTTTCTTTGTTGCAGTACCTGACGATACTGACTTAAAAAATATAGATATTCTGAATTAATTTGCCCAAACTCTAAATCCATAAATCGCCGTCTAGTCGATGGAGCGCCTTTTACCAAGGCTAGATCTTCTGGAGAAAACAAAATTGCATTCATTTGTCCTACATAAGCGGAAAGTTTCTTTTGTTCCAATCTGTTTACCCAAGCTTTTTTTCCGTTTGGTGTTAAACGTAATTTAAGCTCTACTTCTAATTGACTTTTATGGATCTTCCCTTGTAAGCCAGCAAATTTACTTCCAAAACGAATTAATTCTTTATCACTGTTTGTTCTATGAGACCGAGTTAGGGCCAAAAAATAAATCGCCTCAAGTAAATTAGTTTTTCCTTGGGCGTTTGGACCAATAAAAATATTTACATGAGGGTCAAAATTTATCTTTAGTTCTTCAAAATTTCTAAAATCTTTTAATTCAAAGTTTGCAAGATACATCGGCTACTCTGAAATAAATTCATACTCTTCTCCAGCTAAGTTTAGTTCATCTCCAGGATGTATCTTCTTTCCACGGCGATCTTCAATTTCACCGTTCAACTTAACAGGATTTTCTTTTAGATACCATTTAGCTTGACCACCAGAAGATATTACGCTCTCTTCTTTTAGAAACTGAGCAAGCGTAATATATTCTCCCTTAATTGTGAATTTTTTGATAATATCACCCCATTTACCTTGTCATACCTAGTTATTATACCGTTTTTTTATGTGAAATTCAATTTTATGACGTACTGTAGCCTTTTTTAAGCCACTTTATTCCAATTTAATATGACTATACTTAACTAGATAAAAATTCGCTTAATCAGCCTAAATTTGGCTTTTAAGTACAATGCAAAAAAAAGAGCTACTTCTGTAGCTCTTTTTATAAATTAAAATGTTCTAACTGGCGTGATTAATTGAGTGAAATTAACATCTTGTTTTGCCGGTATCACTGTAAATGGTCTTAGCGGCTGAGTAAAGTTCATAATAATGGAATCAGTAATAGAGGCACGTAAAGCTTCTCTTAGATAATCAGGATTGAAGGAAATAGTTAAGCCATCTCCTTCAAGATTCTTAAATCCAATTTCTTCTTCCACATTTCCTATCTCCGGTGAATCACCTTGGAGTTTAACTAATTGATTTTGAACATCAAGAGTCATCTTAACCACATTGTTACGGCTTTCGTGAGTAAGAAGACTGGCACGTTCGAGAGAACGAGCTAAAACTGGTAATTCAAATTCAACTGATGTTGTAGATTCAGTTGGAATTAAACGATCAGTGTCTGGATATTGTCCATCAAGTAAACGTGAATAGAACGCAATGTTTCCAACTTCAAATAAAACTTGGTTTTCACCAGGATTTACTGTGATTTCGGGATCACTTTCTCCGATAATTCGGGATAATTCTACTAAGCTCTTTCCAGGAATAATTAAGTCAGTACTTGTTTGAGGCCCATTTTCTAGAGAAATTTGACGTTGAGATAGTCGGTGACTGTCGGTAGCAACTGCTTTAATTGCTGAATTATTGAAGATGAAGTTAACACCAGTTAAAGTTGGTCGACTTTCTTGAGTAGCGACTGCAAAAACAGTTTCGTTAATAATTTCTCTAAATGTTTTACCAGAAATTTTAAATGATGCATCAGTAGAAATTTCTGGTAAGTGTGGATAATTGTTTGCATCTAAACCGTTAATCATGAATTCGGTATTTTCAGAGACAATTTTTGTTTGAAAACTTTCTTTTACTTCAAATGAAAAATCTTTCCCTGGTAATTTTTTTACAATTTCACTGAAAAATCGTGCTGGTAAAACGATCGATCCCGTAGATTGGACAATTAAATCATCGTTTACTGGGATTTGAATTTCAATAGAAATGTCAGTATCACTACCGGTTAAAGTAAGCATTTCATCTGTAAGGGTAAGTTTTATACCACTTAATATTGGAATAGTAGCACGTGAAGAAATTGCACGCATAGCATTATTTAGGTTTTCGAGGAATAAATTACGATTAATTGTAAACTGCATCGTTTACCTCCTGTGAAATTATATGTACGTTGTTTTATTTAATTATATATTTAAATACTTAGAAGTAGTAGTAGGGCCAGTGGAATCTGTGGGAAAGTAGCCAAACGCCTGAATAAAACACACTTTTGCATGTTTAATAAATGTGGACAAAGTTAAAAGTTATCCACATGTTATTAACTTTTAGTGTTCAAGCATAGCCTTTAAATCATACACAGCTGCTTTAATTTCAGCATCAGTTTTTAAGGCACGCGAAATTTTATCGCAAGCATGCATTACAGTTGTGTGATCCTTACCACCAAATTCTTGTCCAATTTTAGGCAAACTAGAATCTGTTAACTCACGAGACAAATACATTGCAATTTGTCGAGGAACGACAATTTGTTTTACACGCTTCTTACCCTTTAGTTCAGTAGTTGAAGTTTGGAAATAATTAGCCACAACTTCTTGAATCTTAGAAATTTGAAGCCCCCTATTTTTTTGTACCAACTTTAAGTCAGCTAGAGCCTCTTTGGCTAAGTCAACGTTAATATCTTCGCGCTCAATTGTTGCATGGGCTTGAACTTTAACTAAAGCTCCTTCGAGTTCACGAATATTGGTATCAACTTGGGAAGCAATGTAGTCAAGGGTACTGTCGTCAATTGCTAGGCCATCGGTTTCAGCCTTTTTTCGCAAAATCGCAATTCTAGTCTCTAAATCTGGAGGCGTAATTTCAACTTGTAGTCCCCAAGCAAAGCGTGAAACTAAACGTTCTGATAATTCAGGAATTTCGGTTGGGAGACGATCACTAGTCATAACAATCTGTTTTTGATCATTATAAAGGGTTTCAAAAGTATGGAAGAATTCCTCCTGGATTCCCTCTTTTTTAGAAAAGAATTGAATATCGTCTACTAATAGGAGATCACAGTTCCGATACTTATTACGAAATTCAGCCTGAGTTTTGTTTTTTATTGAGTTAATAAAATCATTTACGAAAGTTTCACTCTGAATATAAACCACTTTTGCATGTGGTTTTTCGGCCAACATTTGGTGTCCAATGGCTTGCATTAAGTGGGTTTTACCTAAACCGACCCCACCAAAAATAAACAAAGGATTGTAAAAACTTCCCGGATTATCAGCGACTGCTAAGGCGGCACCTGCTGCCAGCTTGTTTCCCTCACCTTGAACAAAGGTATCGAAAGTATACTTACTATTTAATTGAAGGTCTTGAGCAAATTCATCTCTACGATTTTCTAATATTTCTTGATTAGTTTTAATTCGTGGTTGTGGTGTAACTAATCGTTCAGGACCTTCTTTACCTGCAACTTCAAATTTAGGTTGAATTTCCATGTCGGCATAAGCATATGCTTCTTGAATGAGTTGAGAAGCTAAGTTCTTTTCCCAGTATCCCTTTGCAACGGGTGATTCAACAGCGATTATCATTTCTTTTGTCTTTTTATTAAAGGAAATTGGTTTAGTATTTTTAAACCAAGCATTATAGGCAACCATGCTGTAGCTTTTTTTCATCTCAGCATTAAAAAATTGCCAAAATTTATCTAGATCAAACAAAAAAATTCCTCCAAATACTGTATTATCCACAGAATAAATCAAAATAAGTTTAGCATGAATTAAATAAGTTTTCCACAAGTGATAAAAAGAATTAACAAATTCACAGGTATGTGGATAATATAAAAATAGAAATCCACCGAAGTGTGAAATAAAATTTCAAGTTTAAGTTTTCCACAGCAATATGTGAATTTATTATACGCCATAAATCAACGCTTTATGCTAAATAAATTATATTTTCCACAGGGTGTTTATTTTGTTCTAAACAAGGTGTGAATTGTGCATAACTCTGAGAATGATCTTGTTGATAAAAAATAAATAAAAAATTTAAAAAAAGATATCCACAAAAAATAATTTGAAAAATGCTTTAAAAATAACTTTTCTTTTTAGGAAAATTTTGATAAGGCCTTGGTTTTTTCGCGTAAATATGCTATTCTATCTTAGAAATTGTGCTTATTAAGCATTGAAAAACGGAGGTGCAACATTAAATGTCAACTAAGAGAACTTACCAACCTAAGAAGCGTCACCGTTCACGCGTTCATGGTTTTATGAAACGTATGGCTACAGCAAACGGCCGCAAGGTTTTAGCAAGACGCCGTAAAAAGGGTAGAAAAGTCTTATCTGCTTAAGCCACTGAAGCTCAGTGGTTTTTTTAATTTAAGTAAGGATGAACCAGATTGAGAAAAAGCTACCGTGTAAAAACTGAGAGAGACTTTCAAAAAGTTTTTAAAGAAGGACAGTCAATGGCTAATCGCGGCTTTGTTGTCTATACCTTACCCAAAGAAAATCAAAAGCATTTTCGCGTTGGAATTTCTGTTGGGAAAAAAGTAGGTCATACGGCGGTAGCACGTAATCGCCTCAAACGGTTCATTCGTGCTACACTGACAGAACTTAAGCCAGAGATAAGGCCTGATTTAGACTTTTTAGTAATAGCTCGACCTTATGCACGAGATTTTGATATGGGACGAACCAAAAAGAATCTTATTCATGTTTTAAGGTTAGCTAAGGTCTTATCGAGCGAAGAGACGGAAATTGAGGAAAAGTAGAGTGAGAAATCATTTGTCTAAGAAAAATTGGAAACTGATTCTATTAGCTTTAGGAATGCTTGCCTTAACGTTAGTAGTTACAGGTTGTGCATCAACTAATGGAACAAGTGTTGCTCCTATTTCTCATACTAGTGGCAATTGGTGGGATCGGTATATTGTTTACTATATTTCCCAATTTATTCTTTGGATTGCAAGTTTAGTTCATGATTCCTATGGTTGGGCAATCATTATCTTTACTATTATAGTAAGAATAATTTTATTACCATTGAATGCCATTTCTATTAGAAGCATGTCTAAGCAACAAAAAGTGCAACCACAGATGGATGCATTGCGTAAAAAGTATCCAGGTAAGGATGTTGAGTCACGTCAAAAGTTACAAGAAGAAACTAGCAAGTTGTATAAAGAAGCTGGTATTAATCCATATACTGGATGTTTACCAATGTTAATTCAACTACCAGTTATGTATGCTTTGTATCAAGCAATTTGGCGGACTCCACAGTTGCAAAATGGTCGGTTTTTGTGGATGGATTTGGGACGTCCCGATCCATATTACATCATGCCTATCTTGGCGGCTGTATTCACTTTTATGAGTACGTACATCAGTCAGATGTCAACGCCCCAATCCTCACAAAATGGAATGACTAAGGGAATGACATACTTGATGCCTCTTATTATTGGGGTTTCAGCAATTGGTATCCAATCTGCGATTTCACTTTACTGGGTGATTTCCAACTTATTCCAAGTAGTTCAAACCTTTATTTTGCAAAATCCATTCAAGTATCAACGTGAACTTGAGGAACAAAAGAAGGAAGAACGTGAACGTCAGCGCAAAGTTCGTCGCGCATACAAACGTTTAGGACGTAAAAAACAAAAATAAATTATCTTTAATTTGAAGATAAAGTAGTCAAAGTGCTTTATCCATCATTATTTTTTGTAGTGGTGGAGTGGGCACTTTTTTTATTGAGATTATTTTATGTAGGTGAAAAAATGGCACAAGTATTAACACAATTTGATACAATCGCTGCAATTTCTACTCCTATTGGCGAAGGAGGTATATCAATTGTTCGTCTATCTGGTGAAGATGCAGTAGCGATTGCTAATAAACTATTTAAAGGAGCAGATTTAACTAAGGTTCCCTCACATACAATTCATTATGGACATATCGTTGATCCTAAAACTAAGGATGTTGTAGACGAGACAATGGTTAGTGTGTTACGCGCACCAAAAACTTTCACTCGAGAAGATATGGTTGAAATCAATTGTCATGGTGGAATGATTGTAACTAATGATATTTTGCAGCTACTTTTGGCAAACGGTGCTCGAATGGCTGATCCGGGTGAATTTACTAAGCGCGCCTTTATGAATGGTCGTATTGACTTGACGCAAGCTGAATCTGTAATGGATATTGTCCGGGCTAAGACGGATAAGTCTCGTCAAGTTGCTATGACACAATTAGCTGGTGGATTGTTAGATAAAATTAGAACAATGCGCCAGGAACTGTTAGATACAATGGCTCATGAGGAAGTTAATATTGATTATCCAGAATATGACATGGACGATTTAACTTCTCAAGAAATGAAAAAGAAGGCCGAAGAAGTTTCAAAGCAAATTGATCAATTGCTAAAAACAGCTCAGGAAGGGAAAATTATCCGTAATGGTCTAGCAACGGCTATCGTGGGAAGACCAAATGTTGGTAAATCCTCTCTTTTAAATTATTTAACGCAGGACGATAAAGCAATTGTTACTGATATTGCGGGAACAACAAGAGATACACTTGAAGAATATGTTTCTGTTAAGGGCGTACCGCTGAAGCTGATTGATACTGCTGGGATTCACCATACAGAAGACAAGGTCGAAAAAATTGGAGTTGAACGTTCAAAGAAAGCTATCGCTGAAGCTGATTTGGTGCTTTTACTTCTGGATGCAAGTCAAGATTTAACAGACGAAGATAAAAATTTATTAAATTTAACTGCTAATAAAAAACGAATTATCATTTTAAACAAACAAGATCTAGGCACAAAAATTTCCCAGGAAATGATAAGAAAAATTACTGATAATCCAATTATTGTAACTTCAATCTTAAAGCAAAAAAATATGGATGCGCTTGAGAATGCAATTGAGCAATTATTCTTTAGTGGAATAGAAAATTCACAAAATCAAATCTTGGTAACAAATCAAAGACAAGCTGGTTTATTAGCCAAAGCAAAGCAATCTTTAGAAGACGTTGTCAATGGAATTGATGATGCAATGCCTTTAGATTTGGTTCAAATTGATCTCAAAAATGCTTGGGATACTTTGGGTGAAATTACTGGTGAAAGTGCACCTGATGAATTAATTACCCAATTATTTAGTCAATTCTGTCTTGGAAAGTAGGATGAAAATGAAGACTTACGAATCAAATGAATATGATGTAATTGTTGTTGGAGCAGGCCATGCGGGAGTAGAAGCAGCCTTAGCAGCAGCACGAATGGGAGAAAAGACACTTCTTTTAACGATCAATTTAGACATGGTGGCTTTCATGCCATGTAATCCATCAGTTGGTGGACCAGCAAAGGGTACTGTTGTGCGTGAAATCGATGCTCTTGGCGGAGAAATGGGTAAAAACATTGATGCCACTTATATTCAAATGAGAATGCTCAATACAGGTAAGGGTCCCGCTGTTAGAGCATTGAGGGCACAAGCCGATAAATGGCAATATCATGAGCGTATGAAGGATACAATTGAAAATGAGCCTAATTTAACTTTACGTCAAGCTGTTGCAGATGAGTTGATCGTTGAAGATGGAGTATGTAAAGGTTTGATTACTAATACTGGTGCAAAGTACTATGCTAAAAGCGTTGTGTTGACCACAGGAACAGCTGCTAGAGGAAAAATTATTATTGGAGAATTGGCTTATTCTTCAGGTCCTAATAACTCACTTCCATCTATTAAATTACCTGAAAATCTTGAAAAGTTAGGCTTTAAATTACGTCGTTTTAAGACTGGTACTCCTCCTCGAGTAGATGGAAATACTATTGATTATTCAAAAACTCAAGAAGAGCCTGGAGACAAAGAACCAAGACATTTTTCTTACACTAGCAAAGATAGTGATTACCTAGAAGATCAAATGTCTTGTTACATGACTTACACTAATACCGTAACGCATGACATTATTCGTGCAAATCTTGATCGTGCTCCAATGTTTTCTGGGGTTATCAAGGGTGTAGGCCCACGTTACTGTCCTTCAATTGAAGATAAGGTAGTTCGTTTTGCAGATAAAGATCGTCACCAAATTTTCTTGGAACCAGAAGGACGCCATACTAAGGAAATATACGTAGGTGATTTTTCTACTTCAATGCCTGAAGAAGTACAATTGAAGATGCTTCATAGTGTTGCTGGTCTAGAAAAAGCAGAATTGATGCGCCCAGGATATGCAATTGAATATGACGTAATTGAACCTTGGCAATTAAAGCATACATTAGAGACAAAAAATATTAAGCACCTCTTCACTGCTGGTCAAATGAACGGAACATCTGGTTATGAAGAAGCAGCCGGTCAAGGATTAATTGCTGGGATTAATGCAGCCTTAAGTGCTCAAAATAAGCCTGGATTTACTTTACAACGCGATGAAGCATATATTGGTGTCTTAATTGATGACCTAGTAACTAAAGGAACAAATGAACCATATCGTTTGCTAACTAGCCGGGCAGAATATCGTCTTCTTCTTCGTCACGATAATGCAGATTTGCGTTTGACTGAAAAAGGTCATGAATTAGGCTTGATTTCAGAAGATCGTTATAAGGAATTCCAAGATAAAAAGCAAGCTATTTCCGAGGCAATGGAAGCTATTAAGAAAGTTACCATTCACCCTACTGATGAGGTTCAAGAATATTTAGCTAGTGTTAAGCAAGATCGTTTAAATGCAGGAGTTAGCGGGGCAGACTTTTTGAAGCGACCACGTGTAACTTTTGACGCAGTTGAAAAATTAAGTGGTGAAACTTTAGCTACTGATCGCTATGTGAAAGAACAAGTTGAAATTGCATTGAAATATGAAGGTTATATCAAGAAGGAAAAGACCTTGGTTGATCGTTTGCATCGACTTGAATCAAAGAAAATTCCAGTAGATATTGACTACAATGCAATTCCAAGTTTGGCAACTGAGGCGCGTCAAAAATTTGAAAAGATTCGTCCTGAGTCAATTGCTCAAGCTGAAAGAATTTCTGGTGTAAATCCAGCTGATTTGGCAATATTAACGGCATATATTCAACAAGGCCGAATTGCAAAGGTGAAAAATAAATAATTAGTTTTAAAGCAAAAAAATAAAAAATTTTTTTGCTTTTTTTTGTTGAGTATGATCACTTAATCACAGTTTAAAGTTGCTACCTAATGATAAGTTGTGAAAGAAGAGTAAATAGTTTGTGAATTAATTATTTTTGATAATGAGTAAATACAGGACTAGCAGTCATAGAAACCGCTTTCAATTATGCTGAAAATGTGCTTTAATCAAGGTGTAAGAAAAAATATTAAGGAGATGCTTATAGACTATGACAAAGATTAGTGGCTCAGATGCAATGTTTCAAGTCTTATATGACTGGGGTATTGACCATATATACGGTTTTCCAGGCGGCTCATTTGACTCAACAATGAATGCAATTCATAACTGGCGGGATAAGATAAAGTTTATTGAAGTAAGACATGAAGAAGCTGGTGCCTTAGCAGCTTCTGCTGAATACAAAATTAGTGGAAAAGTAGGAGTGTGTTTTGGTTCTGCAGGCCCTGGTGCCGTTCACTTAATGAATGGACTTTATGATGCAAAATATGACAAGACACCAATGGTTGCAATTGTTGCTAATGTTCCAACAAGTCGTCAAGATATTGATTTCTTCCAAGCTTTTGATGAAAAGCCATGGTTTGATCCAGTCGCTGTTTGGAATCACCAAGCAAAGACAGCGGAAGCTATTCCGGTTTTAATGGATGAGGCAATTCGTCAAGCTTATCAAAAGAAGGGTCCAGCTGTTTTAATCTTACCGAAAGACTTTGGTTGGGATAAGATTGAAGATAACTTCCGCAATAATGCTGCAGCACACAAGATTGTTCCTAATTTCCCAGCACCACGCAAGGAACAAATTGATAAAGCACTTGAATTAATTAAAGAAGCTAAAAATCCAATTGTTTACTTTGGTCATGGTGCCCAAGATGCTAGTGCAGAGTTAAAGGAATTTTCTGATAAATTTAAGATGCCATTAGTCTCATCAGTTTTAGGAAAAGGAATTGTTGAGGATGAGTTCCCAGCATATATGGGTTCAATTGGTCGTGTGGGTGCTAAGCCAAGTAATGACATTCAAACTCATGCTGATTTAGTAGTTTGGGTTGGTAACAATTCCCCATTCTCTATCTTCTTCTTCAATCCTAAGGCAAAAGTAATTCAAATTGATGTTAATTCAGAAAGATTGGGTAAGCGTCATGCTGTAACTGTTCCAATTTTAGCTGACTCCAAGAAAACTTTACGTGCCTTAATTGAGGCTGGTGAAGGGCGTGCAGAATCTCCATTATACAAGGCTGCTCTTGCTGATCGTGAAAACTGGGAAGCTTGGCTTGAGAGCTTTAATGATTCAGACGAAATCCCAATGAGAGTAGAACCAATTTTTGATGTAATCAATAAAAAGGCTGCCAATGATGCCGTATTTGCAGTAGATGTAGGTAATGTAAATATTAACTTTGATCGCTTGATGCACCTACATGATGATCAGAAATGGACTACCTCCGGTTTATATGCAACTATGGGCTATGGCGCTCCAGCTGCTTTAGCCGCTGCTACTATTTATCCAAAGCGTGAGGTTTGGAACTTAGCTGGTGATGGTGGCTTTGCCATGATGAACCAAGAGCTTTTAACCCAAGCACGCTACAATATGCATATTATTAACGTGGTCTTCACAAATGAAACTTTGGGTTTTATTGAAGCGGAGCAAGTCGATGAGTCTCATCAACCATTATCTGGTGTAAAACTTCCTGATAATGATTGGGCGATGTCTGCTGAAGGTATGAATGTAAAAGGCTTTACTGTTCGTACTAAGAGAGAATTTGAAGACGCAGTCGCTGCGGCTCAACAAATGGAAGGTCCAGTTTTGATCGACTGTAAGATTACTCATGATATGCCATATTCAACTGAATTAAATACTTTAGACGATCCAGCTTTCGTTGCTAAATATGATGCTCAAGCTTTGAAGCCATTTAGTTACTTTGCTGGTAAGTATGGAGTTGAGGCAGATGCTGCATCTGATGCATCTGAACATACTGAAGCAGAGCCAGTTGAAGCTAAAGAAGATGCTTCATCAGGCGCATCACGCCATTAATTTCCTAGGAAATAATTAAATAAAGAGTTCACATAGCTGAACTCTTTATTTTTTTAATAAAAAGTAAGCAAAATTGTGCGAAACTCATAATAAAAAAGTATACTAGTAGATGAACGAATTTTATTAAATATGTGGAGGCAAAAATATGCAACAATTTGGGGTTATTGGCTTGTCCGTTATGGGAAAAAACCTTGCCTTAAACGTTAAAAATCATGGCTACTCTGTCTCTGGATTTTCAATTGATAAGCCAGAGGTTGATGCTTTAGCAAAATATGAAGATAAGAATTTGAAGCCAACTTATACTTGGGAAGAATTTGTTAATTCACTAGAAAAGCCACGAAAAATCTTGATTCAAATCATGGCTGGTAAACCAGTTGATGAAACTTTACAAAAACTATTGCCTCTTTTAGATAAGGGCGATATTTTAATTGACGGTGGTAATTCTAATTTCCATGATACTAATCGTCGCTATAAAGAAATGGAAAAGCATGGTATTCACTTCATTGGTATGGGTGTTTCTGGCGGTGAAGAAGGAGCTTTGAACGGTCCTGCCTTAATGCCAGGTGGTGATGAAAAAGCTTATGAAGAAGTAGCGCCAATCCTTGAAGCTATGGCTGCCAAGACTCCAACTGGTCAACCATGTGTCGGATACATTGGACCAGCAGGTAGTGGTCACTATGTGAAGATGGTTCACAACGGTATTGAATATGGTATTATGCAGATTATTTCTGAAGTATACGATGTTCTCCGCACCGTTGGTAATTATTCAAACGATGAAATGAGTGAAATCTTTAAGAATTGGGATAAGGGTGGTTTACAAGCTTATTTAATTGAAATCACTTCTAAGGTCTTAAAACAAAAGGATAACTTAACTGATGATCATATTATTGATCATATCTTAAATGAAGCTTCTTATAAGGGAACTGGTAACTGGATGCTTGAAGATGCAATTCGTTTAGGTGCTCCAATTACTGTAATTGCAGAAGCCGTTCTTGCTCGTTTTATGTCAAAAGCAACTTTGAGAAATGATCCTGAACCAAAGATTGACCCAGAGAAAGCTCCAAAGGACTTAGTTGATCAACTTGCAAAAGCCTTATACTTAGCTATGGCTGTTTCATATGGTCAAGGATTTGAACAATTAACGATGGCTGCAAAAGCTTATAACTGGCGCTTGCACTATTCAACTATTGCCCAAAACTGGGAAGCTGGATGTATCATCCGCTCACAAATGCTTCATGATATTAAGTTTGCGTATAATGCTGATAAAGACTTGCCTAACTTATTCAAGGCTCCATTTTTTGATAAGGTAAAGAAAGAAAATATTGGTGCTCTTAGAGATGTGGTAAAGATTGCTGCTGATGCTGGTGTACCAACCCCAACTCTTAGTGCAGCTTTGAACTACTTAGAATCAATCTTTAACCCACGCTTACCTCAAAATATTATTCAAGGTCAACGTGATTACTTTGGTGCTCACACTTACCAAAGAAATGATCGTCCAGGTACTTTCCATACTGAATGGTATGAAGAAAAATAATAATGTTTCACATGAAACTGAAAAGTCACTACATTAGTAGTGGCTTTTTGCGTTAAAATAGAACAGTATTTAAAAGTAGGGATGTGGGTAAGGATGAGAAAAGAAGAAAAAAGCAATCTTAAGTTAATGCTTCAAGCTTTGATTGTTGGATTGATTGCAGGAACAGTAGTTGGATTGTTTAGGTTTGGAATTGAAAAGACTTCTGCTTTTTGGTTATATCTCTTTAAGCAAGCTCATAAAAATTCGGCTTGGTTTATTGCAATCATAATTGGTTTAGCAGCAGTTGGAATTATTGCAGGTTACTTTGTAAAACAGTATCCTCATGTTGGTGGATCAGGTATTCCAGAAGTTAAACTGCAACTTCAAGGTAAATTACAACTTAAGTGGTGGCAAATTCTTTGGAGAAAACTTATTGGTGGTATTTTGGTAATCGGGACTGGTTTATTCCTAGGTCCGGAGGGACCATCACTTCAACTAGGATCTTCTATCGGTCAAGGACTTGGAGAAAAACTAAAGCAGAATAAATACAATCAACGTGTTCTACTTGCTACTGGGGCCGCTAGTGGTTTATCGGCTGCTTTTGGTGCACCACTTAGTGGGGCTTTGTTTGTTTTAGAAGAAATCTTTCATAATTTCTCTCCTCGTGTTTGGATGAATGCTTTAGTTGGTGCTATTGCTGCTAATTTTATGGTGTCAAACTTTTTTGGAATTCATCCAGCTCTTGCCTTACCGTATAAACATGCCTTTCCTTTAGGTTTATATTGGCATTTGATTATTTTAGGTGTCATTTTAGGATTACTGGGGCATTTTTATAAAAAAGGATTATTTGGATTAAAAAAAGTTTATTTGAAAATCACATGGTTACCAAGATGGCTTCATGGATTAATTCCGTTAGCTATTTTAGTTCCTATTATGTATTATTGGCCATTAATTACGGGACCAGGTAATCGATTAATTTTATCTATGCCTACTATGCTTACAAAAACAGGCTGGGCATTGGTAGGGATACTTGCTTTTTACTATGTAATGCGAATTGCTTTTTCAATTGTTTCTTATGATTCAGGCTTACCTAGTGGTATTTTTCTGCCTATTTTGACAATGGGAGCTTTGGTTGGAGCGGCCTATGGTATGTTAATGGTTCAATTAGGACTAATGCCAGCTCATTTAGTAATTAATTTGGTTATTTTCTCAATGGCTGGCTACTTTGCTGCAATTATTCGAGCACCGTTTACGGCAATTATTTTAATTACTGAAATGGTTGGATCGCTACTTCATTTAATGCCATTAGCAGTTGTGGCATTTATTGCTCTACTGGTTGATCAAGTATTAGGTGGCAAGCCAATTTATGATAGTTTGGCAAATGCCATGATGCCAGCTACTAAAACTGAGACAGTTGCTGGGGAAGAGGATGAACTTGATATTCCAGTTTATGAAAATAGCAAATTGGTAGATCAAGAGATTAAAAGTATTGCTTGGCCCGATAATGTTTTAGTGAGAACGATTAGAAGAGGAAGCCAAGAAATTATCCCACATGGTGATACAGTGATTGCGGCGGGAGATTTATTGGTTTTAGGTGTGGACCATAATCAACGTGCAGCAGCGTATGATGCTATCCGTAAACTACAGGATGTTGAATTAGATGGATAAGAAAAAGACTACAATTTAGATTTATTACAATCTTTATTGTAGTCTTTTATTTATTTGTTTTTCAATTTTTTCCAGGCTTTTTTAGAGCCACGATTTAAATCTCTGTTTAATTTATATTCTTGCCAATCTTGAACAAATAATAAATCGAGATTATAACCTGTAGGATAAAGTTCCTCAGCTTTTCGAACTAATTTTGCTCCTTTTAAGGGTACAGTTTCAAAAGCCTTATTAACGAAAATCACAATCTGATTAGCTATATCAGAGTTCTCGTAGAAGAGGACTTCTTGGTGATATTTTGGCACTTTGATTCGATCACCTTTTTTAAAAGAAGGTAGAGACTTAATTTTTTTCTGTTTATTTTTAAATTTAATACTAGCTTGTCTTAGAGGAAAGATACCAGTATTTAAGAAATCTTTAGCTTCCGACAATACGTCTTCTGGCATCCCACTTTTCTCTGCAATCCAGAGAGCCCGACTAGCACCTACTTGATTTAAAAGTAGTTTATATGTGGGATGTAGTGTTTGTAAGTCAAAATCCATTGCTGCTGTAATAAAAGCAGGATTTTTAGTCGAATAATCTTTTATAGCGCTATAGTGAGTAGTTGCTAAGATTAGGCAACCTTTCAGTTGTAGTGTTTGTAAAAGAGCAATAGCAAGTGCTGCACCTTCATTGGGATCCGTTCCACTACCTAGTTCATCTAACAAAATCAGACTACTTGGAGTGGCTTTTTGAACAATCTCTGCCATTTTTTTCATTTCAGCAGAAAATGTTGAAAGGGAGTTATCTAAATCTTGATGATCACCAATTGAAGTATAGATTTCAGTCATAATTGGAATGGAACACGGTGCTGTACTAGGTAAGAAGAGACCAAATTCAGTCATTGCGGTGGCTAAGCCAACAGTTTTGAGTGTGACAGTCTTTCCGCCTGCATTCGGTCCAGTAATAATTAAGCTATGTTTAGTTGGATCTAACTTAAGAGATAAAGGAACGGGATTACTTAATAAGGGATGCTTCATTCCGTTCAATTGAAGCTCATTTTGTTCATTTAAAATTGGTCGTTTGCCACCAATAGCATGCGAATATTTTGCGCGTGCTAAGATACAATCTAGATCAACAATAACGTTAAGATTGGCTTCAAAATTAGGTAGTTCATTATAGACTTTAGCTGTTAAATTCCCCAAAATTTGAGATTCAATTAAGTAAATCTGATTTTCAACTGTAGTTTTTTCTTGGGTAAGGTGAAGGATCTTAGTTGGCTCAATGAAAACAGTTGTCCCATTATTAGATTGATCAATAATATTTCCACCAAAAGTATGCTTAAAGCTTGCCCTAACAGGAAGAGTATAGTGATTATCTTTTTGAATAATCTGAAAATCTTGCAACATTGATTGGTACTTTTTTGTCTGTAAGTATTTCTGTAGGGTTTCTTTGATAGTTGTATTTAATTTGCCACTTCTTTGGCGTAGTTTAGTCAGCTCGTTATCTGCTCGGTCTGAAACCTGTCCGCGCTCAATATCTTGATAAATTAATTCTTCTAATCTATCTAGAATAGTTAACGTATCACAATAGCTGGCCATAATTGGAGCATTAATTCTTTGTTTATCAAAAAAGCGTACTAATAAGCGGGTAACTCTAATAAAATCAGCAACTTGTTCTAGTTCGCGAGGATTTAAGATATATCCCTTTTTCACCTTATTGATAATTGGGGTAAAGGCATCTGAATTAATAAAAGGGATGTGTAGGCCGTGATCTAAAATCCAGACCATTTCTTCCGTTTCATCTAATAACGCATTTGCTTTGACTAACTTATTTGCAAGTGGTTGAGCTAAAATTTTCTCCTTAGCCTCTGGTGAAACGGCATAGTGGGCTACAAGTTTACGTACACGTGAAAATTCGATTTCGTCAGTATTATTCAATTTTTTATTTTTCTCCTTAAGAAAATAGATTTTAAATTTGGTTTTCTCAAGGGAAAGTAGATTAGTCCCTTGAGACTAAAATACAATTAGCATCATATAGCAATATGTCCTTTTCTAAATTATTGATTTCAATGATATAACATTTTTAGAAAAAAATCATTATAAATTAGGGTAAATAAAAGTGTCTGGGAAAAAACTAATTCCTAAGACATGAAAAAAGAACGATGATTTCCTTT
>NZ_PCYR01000159.1:0-371 GCF_002553805.1 Lactobacillus sp. UMNPBX19 | reverse complement strand
GACCTTTATCAACTTATTTTTTCTTTTCTTCCCTTTCTCCCCCTTTCTTCCTCTTTTTTTTCTCCTTTCCTCCCCCCTTTCTTCCTTCTCTCTCTCTCCCTTCCTTCTCCTCTCCCTTCCTCCTTTCCTTCTTCTCTTCTTTCCCTTCTTCTTTCCTTCCCTCTTTCCTCTTCTTTTCCTCCCCCTTCTCTTCCCTCCTTCCCCCCCTTCTCTCCCTCTTTTTTCCCTCCCTCTGCTCCCTCTTCTCCCCCCCCTCTCCCTTCCTCTTTCTCTCCCCCTTTCTCCCCTCTTCTTTTTTTTTTCTCTCCTCTTCCTCCCCCTCTTCTTCCCTCCTCTCCCCCTCCTCCCCCCCCTCCTTTTTTCTTTCTTTC
>NZ_PCYR01000158.1:0-371 GCF_002553805.1 Lactobacillus sp. UMNPBX19 | reverse complement strand
GCTGGTGTGGACCGGATCATCGATATGGGCCGGACGGCAGTAAACGTGGTAGGAAATTCGCTGGCAGCCATCATAATGGGCAAGTCCGAAGGTGAATTCGACGAAGAAAAACACCGGGAGTATGTGGGAAATTTATAGAGAGCGGAAGCCCCTGGGCAGCTTTTGAGGATTAACGGAAATAGGGAACTAATCGCGATTTAGGCGATTGGTTCCCTATTTTGGTTAACCGGAGAAAGCTAGGGGCTGGAGCTCATTTCGACTACGCAGCAGAGAAGCGTAACGGAATTGAGGTACAATCGCGATTTAGGCGATTGACGGCGGGATTTTATTAACCGGAAGAAGTTGGGTTGTGGAGCACGTTTAGGCTGTGC
>NZ_PCYR01000157.1:0-372 GCF_002553805.1 Lactobacillus sp. UMNPBX19 | reverse complement strand
TTACCAGAAAGTACGGTATCAGCTTCAAAGTGGCCGAATTCCTGGCGAGTTTCGACTTTATGAGGCCGCTCCTCAATGGAGCGGCCGTGATTGAACGTACCACGCTTTTCTTTAGCACGGTGACGACGAATTCCATGATCAGGCAAATCGGGCAACTGTATATCAAGTCATCCTTGATCAATCCAGTTATAGACCGTCTTGTAGGCAATCCCCACCACATGGGCAACTTGTTCAGGGGACCACTTCTGGACTTGAATTTTTTCCTCGATCAAGTGTTTAAGGTTTTTAGTGAGCGAAGACTCCGCCCCCGTTGACTAACCTTTCGTTCAAAGTCAGTTTGCGCTAACCCAGCCTGGTACTCACTATTTAGCC
>NZ_PCYR01000156.1:0-372 GCF_002553805.1 Lactobacillus sp. UMNPBX19 | reverse complement strand
TCTCAGTGATGAAGAAATCGAACGGATGATGAAGGAAGCTAAGGAAAACGAAGAAGCCGACCGCAAGCGTAAGGAAGAAGTTGACCTTCGTAACGAAGTTGACCAATTGATCTTCACAACCGACAAGACTTTGAAGGAACTTGAAGGTAAGGTTTCTGAAGACGAAATCAAGAAGGCTAAAGACGCTAAGGAAGCTCTTGAAAAAGCTCAAAAAGATAACAACTTAGAAGAAATGAAAGCTAAGAAGGATGATTTGAGCAAGATTGTCCAAGACTTATCTGTAAAGCTTTACCAACAAGCGCAACAAGCACAAGGCCAAGCTGATGGTGCTCAAGGTAACGACCAGAATACCGGTAATAACGACGACAACAC
>NZ_PCYR01000155.1:0-374 GCF_002553805.1 Lactobacillus sp. UMNPBX19 | reverse complement strand
ATCATCGCTAACGACCTTCCGAGCAGCGGCTATCATATTTACCGTCTGTTGATATGGTACAACAAAATCTGCCGTCCCCGCAAATGCTAGTATCGGTGGCATTGCTGGATTAAAATAAGTTACTGGATTATATTCTTTGACTTTATCCGGCACGTCTTTTGGTGCTTGTTTCTTAAACATTTGGCCTTCAAAAGACTCAGCCGTTCCAGTCTCTGGATACTTAGGTATCACACCACTTTCCTCAAACTGATCTGAAAATTTATCAAATTCATAGGGACCATATAAAGCGATAATTGCGTTTACCTTCTCAGATTGATCAGCAGCATCCCCAAATTCATGGTTTGACATGGCATTTATCGAGGCTGTAACACCAG
>NZ_PCYR01000154.1:0-374 GCF_002553805.1 Lactobacillus sp. UMNPBX19 | reverse complement strand
GTTTGCCGGACTGCCATAACTCATTTTCCAAGGAAAACCGCTTTTGAAAGGCGAGGCGTTGTTCAGCCACTTTTTGGAGCGCCTTTTCCTTTTGCCGTAATAGTTTTTGCACTCCGGCACGGCTATCGTCAGCTAGAGCCAAAAAGTAAGGATCATTAACGTCTTGAACGGTTACTAAGCGTTCCTTAATTTCTTTAATCGTCGCCACGGTCGTTAAGCTCCTCTACAAAATCTAAGTTAAAACGACCTAATTTACCCTTCCGAGCATCCAACAAGATTCGTTGGCTAGCACGATCATAGTCGTCTCGCATTCCTAACTTCTGGGTGATTAACAGTAAAAGTTCTGGCAAAGGCTGATCAAAGTCTTCATCCGT
>NZ_PCYR01000153.1:0-354 GCF_002553805.1 Lactobacillus sp. UMNPBX19 | reverse complement strand
TGAATTTCAATTCCTAAAATATCGGCCTGAAATTGCATTAGGTAATTGTTGTTGGAGGCGCCGCCGTCCACTCGCATTGCCGGGATGTCAATTCCTGAATCACGTTTCATCGTGTCAAGGACGTCCCGAGATTGGTATGCCAGGGACTGTAAGGTCGCTTTGATAAAGTCTTCTTTAGTCGTTCCGCGGGTAATCCCGAATACGGCACCCCGGGCGTCGGAATCCCAGTAAGGCGCCCCTAGACCAGTGAAGGCGGGAACCACGTAGACTTCGTCTTCATTTTGCGAAGCTAACGCGGCGGCTTCTGAATCGGAAGCCTTTTTGAAAAGTTGCATTCCGTCCCGCAGCCACTGG
>NZ_PCYR01000152.1:0-379 GCF_002553805.1 Lactobacillus sp. UMNPBX19 | reverse complement strand
AAACGACCTGATTCACCATTTTGGTAAATTTGGGTATACACTCTATCGACGAGTGCGGGGGCAAGACGACCGTCCGGTTGCTTACCAGCGCGAACGAAAATCAATCGGTAAAGAAGAGACCTACGGCAAACCGTTGGTGACGGAAAACGAAGTCGACCAACGGCTTCGCTTAATTGCCAAGAAACTAGCTCAAGCGGTTACCAAGCGACAAAAGCATGGTAAAACGTTAGTCTTAAAGTTACGGTATAGTGATTTTGAGACTCTTACTAAGCGAATCACTCGTCCGGAATTTTTACCAACCGATAGTGAGACTTACTACTTTTATGCTAAGCAGATTTTTGACGAGATTGCTGATTTTTCGCGTGGGATTCGTTTGCTG
>NZ_PCYR01000151.1:0-380 GCF_002553805.1 Lactobacillus sp. UMNPBX19 | reverse complement strand
CAAAAGAAGTGGTAGAGAAATACATCAACGATCAAGTCTATAACGCAATCAAAGACGGTAAGCCCTATCCATCCGCGCATTAAAATACGGGGATTTACGGGCAGATTTCATTAAATAGCCGCCTAATAAGATCACATTGGGCAAGTTATCCATCATTAGAGCACTCGCATTATCAATCGAATTTGTCATCACTGTTGCATTTAACCCGTTAAGGTAGCGACATAATTGCGAAATAGTCGTCGAAGCATTCAAATATATCAACTTATCAGCTGTTAAACACCCTAAAGTATAAAGGTAGATAGAAACATGACGATGTTTTTATCTACCTTTTTTCTTATACTTAGATTGAGGTTGAGGTCGACAACAGAATGGAATATTGA
>NZ_PCYR01000150.1:0-381 GCF_002553805.1 Lactobacillus sp. UMNPBX19 | reverse complement strand
AATTAATAGTACGGATTGATCAGCAAACTGCTGTTTAAGGTCTTCGACAAACCCGCTTACCCGCGCAACCAGTGCGGCATAACTTTCGGAATGGGGCGCGTAGTCAGCGTACTTGGCGTTGAACATACCAAGACGGTCAAAAACTTCGGGATGCTTGTCGTAAATTAATTTTTCGGAGACCCCGTCCCAATCGCCAAAGTCCATTTCAGTAATCCGGGGATCATAGGTGAGCGCAGCGTCATCACCTAAAAGAATCTTCGCGGTTTGTTTAGCACGCAGCATGGGACTGCAAAAAACGTGGTCAAACTGGTGCCAATCGTAATTTTGACTAACTTCCTTAGCATATTCGATTCCGGCCGGGGACAAACCGACGTCGGAACG